>WTIQ01000066.1 GCA_011525185.1 Paracoccaceae bacterium
GAAGTCTATATAGTAAGAATGTTCCCAAACATCACAGCCAAGCAGCGCCGTTTGATCAAAACAGAGCGGGTTCACACCGTTTTCAGTCTTGGTGATTTTAAGCCCACCATCGCTATCTTTAACAAGCCAAACCCAGCCAGAGCCAAATTGACCAACACCAGCCGCCGCAAACTGAGATTTAAAGTCATCCACACTGCCAAAGCTCTCAGTGATTGCACTTTCAAGTTCAGCGGGCATCGCGGAACCGCCAGGGCCCATCATTTCCCAAAATTGCATGTGATTCCAATGCTGACTTGCATTGTTAAAAATACCATTTTGAGCCACCGCGCCTGCGGAATAGGTGCCTTTTACGATCTCTTCGAGGGATTTCCCCTCCCATTCGGTCCCCGCAATCAACTCATTGCCTTTGTCAACATAGGCTTTGTGATGCAAATCATGGTGAAATTCTAGTGTTTCTTGTGACATTCCAAGGTCAGCAAGCGCATCATGCGCATATGGAAGATCAGGAAGTTCAAAAGCCATAATGGGCCTCCTTCATCGGTTATTCTATGGCCCTACATGGTAGCCTTGTGGGGGCGGCGTCAAGAGCAAAGCGGCGGAAATTGAAAATTGCGCCTATGCCTCGCTCCAAATTCCCATTTCGCTACCGCTTGCAGCGGCGCGAATAAGTTGCTCGTGCATGTAAGCTGCAACAGATCGAAAGCAGATGATATGAGCTGTTGTTTGATCTGAAAACCAAAAGGCCGCCGCGATTTGACCAAAGCGTGTGCGACGCAGTTCTCCGACATCAAATTGAGTGGGGTCCAAGTCAACAGGCGCGAGCTTTGCGATAACTTCGCGGATATGCGCGCCCTTTAAGACGAAATGAGCACGCGCATCGGAGACATCCACAACAAGAGAATGCTCACCAGCGAGATGATCCGCGATCGTTTGGACGATATCAGCAACGTTTTGAGAAGCACAGAACAGCATCAATTCATCCGGAGACATCCACCCAAGCGAGAGCTCACTGGAGCTTACGATTTGACGCTGGGCGGGAAGATCGCCAAGTCCGATCTCATTAATAGCCTTTTTAAGTTTATCCGACGCAAGATCAGCGCGCAAAGTGATCATACCCAGCGATGTATCCTGCTCAAGACTTACATAGGTCGTCGATGCATCAAACATTTTGCTTGACCCCTTCTTTATCGTAAAACACGGGATCGACAATCTTGGCTTTGACGATTGCTCCATCCACTTTGGGAAATTCGATCACGTCTCCCATGCGCTCAGGCCCATGTTTTACAAGGCCCATCGCAATCCCCTTGGACAAAGTGGGAGAGTAATAGGTTGAGGTCACGCGACCTTGTGTGTTGCGTTGACCATTGGCGTTTGTGCCAGCTTCTACCGCATAGGCCCCATCGGGGAGGACACTGCCATCCATGGTCTCAAGACCGACCAATTGCCAACGCTCGGTATCCACCATATGCTCACGCTCTTGCGCACGTTTGCCCAAATAGTCGCTTTTCTTCTTGGAAATGGCCCAGTTCAGACCGAGGTCTTGCGGGATCACTGTCCCGTCTGTTTCATCACCGATCATGATAAAGCCTTTTTCCGCACGCATCACATGCAGCGCTTCGGTCCCATAGGGCATGACGCCAAATTCTTCCCCAGCCTCCAAAAGCGTGTTCCAAAATGCCAGACCCTGATTTGCGGGCACAGCGATTTCATAAGAGAGCTCTCCAGAAAACGAGATCCGAAAGGCACGCGCGTCAAAGCCGCCTAATTTGCCTTCGCTCCATTCCATGAAACCAAGGCTCTCTTTGCTGACATCAATGCCCCCAAGCTTCTCAAGCGTCTTGCGTGCATTTGGACCGACGACTGCGACTTGGGCATAGTGTTCGGTCAGGTTTGCAACATAGACTTTCCAGTCCCACCATTCCGTTTGCAGCCACTCTTCCATATGCGCGTGGATATGATCCGCACCGCCAGATGTGGTGTGACACAAAAAGGTTTCCTCATCGAGACGCGCAACAACCCCATCATCCATCAAAAAGCCATTTTCTGAGCACATCAAACCATAGCGACATTTCCCAACTTTGAGGGAGCTCATCATATTTGTGTAAAGCATATCGAGGAATTTGGCCGCGTCGGGGCCTTTAACCAAGAGTTTACCCAAAGTAGAGGCATCCAAAAGACCAAGAGAATTGCGTGTTTGATTAATTTCACGCTCCACTGCCTGCGCGTGAGTCTCTGATCCCCGCGGATAACAATAGGGCCGCCGCCATTGTCCGACAGGCTCCATATAGGCGTCTTGATCCTCATGCCATTGATGCATGGGTGTTTGTCGGATCGGCTGGAATGCTTCGTTTCGCGCAAGCCCCGCAATGGAGCCCATTGAGATCGGCGTGTAAGGCGGGCGAAAGGTTGTTGTTCCGACCTGAGGAATTGGCAAATTCAACGCCCCTGCAAGGGTCGCAAGACCATTTATATTTGAGAGCTTCCCCTGATCGGTGGCCATTCCAAGCGTGGTATATCGCTTGGTATGCTCGACACTGTGAAAGCCTTCCTGAGCAGCAAGCTGCACATCACTGACCTTCACATCGTTTTGGAAATCAAGCCAAGCTTTTGAGCGCAGCGCGTAGCCTGCCCCCTGCGGCATCATCCAAACAGCCTCGATAGGATTGACTCCACTTTCCTCATGCGTTTCAGGCTGCGCCGCAGTTCCAGCATCTGACGCCCCTTCTAAGCAGCGCTCTCCATCCACAACACAACCTGATGCAGTCATGACACCATTTGCAGCACCAATGACCCATACTAAAGGATTGCCTGATGCGTCTTTAGGATAGTTATTCACATCTGGCTTAAAGTGTTGTTGACGGTCATCCCAGATCAACTTGCCGCCACAATGGGACCAGAGATGTACTACGGGTGACCAGCCTCCAGACATCGCAACGCAGTCACAATCTAACCCCTCAAGGACGGCGCCCTCACCTGCCTGTGAACAAATTGAAACGCCCGTGACCCGCTTGGAACCTTTGACCATCGCAATCCCTTTGCCCTGCTCGACGCGGATACCCATATCACGCACCTTTTGCCCAAGATCCCCTGCACCGTTCGCACGACTGTCCAGAACGGCCACGACATCTAAACCTGCATTTTTTACTGCAATAGCAGTAAGATAGGCGTCATCATTGTTTGTCACGATAACTGTTCTATCCCCAATAGAGACCCCATATCCCGCCAGATAATCACGCGCTGCAGAAGCCAAAACAACGCCTGGAACATCGTTTTGAGCAAACGGTAAGGGCCGTTCTATGGCACCAGTTCCCGCGATAATCTTCTTGGTTCTTATGCGCCAAAGACGATGCCGAGGCCCTTTTGCCTCTGGCAAATGATCGCTAACCCGTTCATAAGCAAGGAGATAACCATGATCATAAACCCCTGCCGCCATTGCGCGTGTGCGAAGCGTTACATTTGACTTCGATTTGAGAAATGTGAGCGTTTCTTCCACAAAGTTATCCACAGGCTGGCCCGCGACTTCCCCACCGTCGATCAAAGCGCGTCCACCCCATTGCGCTGACTGTTCAATCAAAAGAATACGCTGCCCTGTCTGTGCTGCGGTCTTTGCAGCCGCAAGCCCCGCAATCCCTCCGCCAACGATCACAAGATCATAAAAGGCATAAAAATGCTCATACGTACTTGCATCTTTTTCGCTTGGCGCTTTGCCTAGCCCCGCCGATTTGCGAATAAAAGGTTCGTAGACGTGCTTCCACAGGGGACGGGGATGGATAAACATTTTGTAATAAAAACCCGCCGGCAAAAACCGCGAGAGTTTTGTGTTTATCGCGCCCACATCAAATTCTAAACTCGGCCAGTGGTTTTGCGATGCAACCTCAAGGCCCTCAAATAGCTCGGTTGTGGTCGCCCGTTGGTTTGGCTCAAAATGACGACCCCGCCCCATGTTAAAGAGAGCATTTGGCTCTTCTGCGCCGCTTGCGACAACGCCACGCGGGCGGTGATATTTGAAAGAGCGCCCCATCAACATTTGATCATTCGCCAAAAGCGCGGAGGCTAAAGTGTCACCCTCATATCCTTCAAAGCGTTTTCCATTAAAGGTAAAGGACTTGCGCGCGGAGCGATCAATATAAAGACCACCCGAAGACAACCGTGTGCTCATGAAAAGTTCCTCCAAGACCAACCAGGTCGCTTTTGTGAAATTTTATCCTTGATCTCTTGAGGGGGCTCAAAAGTTTGCGCTGAATAGGTCCCAAAGACCTCCAGCGTCATCGTGCAGCGTGCGGCATGAAACCACTTCCCACATCCGTTCGAATGTCGCCAGCGCTCAAAATGAACACCTTTAGGATTTTCGCGCATGAAGAGGTAACTTTCAAAATCTTCATCCGACGCGCCAGGCCCAAAGCGCTTGAGATGCGCCTCACCACCTGGGCTAAGCTCTGTTTCATCGGCATCGATACCGCAATAGGGACATTGAAAGATTAACATGATCCTGCCTCAACATTTACAAGGAGCCTTTCACAGGCGTTCAATGGATTATGACTGATTTGCACTGGACGCTGCAAAATCAGTGATTTGCATGTGCCTTCCATCAATGCGCCACTCCTGCTGCGACGCTTTCGTCGATAAATTTGCCCTCTTTGAAGCGCCACATTGAAAACTCTTCGGTTAGCGGGGAATGACCCTTGGCCATCAATTCGGCCATACCCCAGCCCGACCCAGGGATTGCCTTGAACCCGCCAGTCCCCCCAGCCGCAGTTGATAAAACAATTCTCTAACGGCGTTTTGGACAAAATTGGTGAACGGTCGCCTGTCATATCCACGATACCGCCCCACCAGCGTAGCATTTTAAGGCGCGAGATCATCGGGAAGGTTTCGACCAAGGCGCGCACAGTTTCCTCTACGTGGTGAAAACTGCCCCTTTGAGTGTAGTTGTTAAACCCATCTGCCCCTCCGCCGATGACCATTTCGCCTTTGTCCGATTGGCTCATATAGCCATGCACTGTGTTGGCCATAACGACCACATCCATGCAGGGCTTGATCGGCTCTGAGACCAAGGCTTGTAAAGCCACCGACTCAACAGGCAAACGAAAGCCAGCCATATCGGCCAAAACGCCCGAATGGCCTGCAACGACCAGTCCCAGTTTCTCACAGGCGATGGCCCCTTTGGAGGTTTGAACTCCCGTTACCTTACCGTTCTCCTTATCTATACCCGTGACTTCGCATTGCTGAATAATATCCATGCCCATGTCAGAGCAGGCGCGGGCATAGCCCCACGCCACCGCATCATGGCGCGCTGTTCCCCCGCGTGACTGCCAGAGTGCGCCCAATACAGGATAGCGCGGCCCGTCGAGATTGATAATGGGGCACAGTTCTTTGACCCGTTTGGGCCCGATAAATTCGGTTTTGACCCCCTGCAAGGCATTGGCATGGACAGTGCGTTGATAACCTCGTATTTCGTGCTGAGTCTGCGCAAGCATCATGACACCGCGGGGGCTGAACATGATGTTGTAATTCAAGTCCTGACTAAGCGTTTCATAAAGACTGCGCGATTTTTCATAAATCGCCGCGGAAGGGTCCTGAAGATAGTTTGATCGAATGATCGTCGTGTTACGCCCCGTGTTGCCGCCGCCGAGCCAGCCTTTTTCAATCACGGCGACATTTGTGATCCCAAAGTTGCGACCAAGGTAATAGGCGGTGGCCAAACCGTGCCCGCCTGCGCCCACAATGATGACGTCATATTTCTGTTTCGGCTCAGGATTGCGCCACGCGCGCTCCCACCCTTTATGATGTCGATAAGCCTCACGGGCGATCGCAAAAGCAGAATAGCGTTTCATCAAAAACTCCAGTTCCCTAATTGAGCGCTATGTGCCAAATTTTTTCTCAAAAGACCACGTGCTGTAGCGTCACATACCGCGCAAGAAGCGACATAAAGCATCCTTACACAACCAGCCTCTTTCGCTTGTGTCGAGAAGGATTTAAAAGCGGTTCAGCGAAAGGATCTGTCTATGCTTTTTTGGGTGACAATTGGAGTGGTGCTGGCCGTAGCAGTCGGTCTAATGGCTTTGACTGTCTTTAATGCCAACCAAAGCGACGCAGCACAGCCAGTTGAGCTTCGCTTTTACAAGACTCAACTCTCTGAAATTGAACGAGATGTAGAGCGAGGATTGATACTCCCCCAAGAAGCAGAGCGCTTGAAAACAGAAATTTCGCGGCGCATTTTGAAAGTGGCTGATCATCTCGGCAGCAAACCTCCATCAGAGCTATCCAAAACTTGGACGATTGTTGCCTTTGTCTTAGCTGCCGCTCTTTTGGCTGGTGGCTCTATCACTCTCTATTCCAAAATCGGAGCGAGCGGCTATCAAGATATGTCGCGGGCAAGTCGTATCGCTTATGCGCAAGAGTTGCGTAAAACCCGTCCAAGTTATGCCGAAGCAATTGCAGAACTTGGCTACTCCAAAAACGAGCCGACTTCAGAGACAAACCAAGCGCTTGTCACGCAACTTAGAGAGACCGTGGCGCGCAGACCAGAGGATGCACAGGGCCATGCTCTTTTGGCGCGGGTCGAGGCAGGACTACAAAATTTTCATACCGCTGGTCTCATGCAAAAGCGGGTGATCGAAATCAAAGGTGACGCTGCGACTATAGACGAGCTTTTTGATCACGCGGATCTAATGATCTTGGCCGCCAATGGATATGTGTCACCAGAAGCTGAGAAGGTTTTAAACAGGGTGCTTAGACGTGATCCAACGCATCAAGCTGCACAGTATTACCTTGGCCTCATGCTTGCACAGAATGCACGCCCTGATCAGGCTTTTGAGATTTGGAACCGATTATTGCGAAGCTCTCCTCAGACCAGTGCTTGGATTGAACCTATCCGAGAGCAGATCGAAGATCTTGCGCTTGCCGCAGGCATCACCAATTTCGAGCTCCCCCCTCTCGCGCCCGCGATCGAGCCAAACGCGGGGGGCCCAAGTGCTGCGGATGTAAAAGCGGCAGAAGCCTTATCAGCGCAAGAACGGATGGACATGATCAAGGGCATGGTCAGTAATTTGTCACAGCGCCTTGCAGAAGACGGCGGCCCGGTAACCGACTGGGCCAAACTGATACGCGCCCTTTCAGTGCTTGGACAGAGAGAACAGGCCCTAGAGATTTACAAAGAAGCGAAGGATGTTTTTGCGCAAGTGCCGAGGGATTTAGAGATCTTGCAAGAGGCCGCCAAAGGAGTAGCGCTCCTTCCATGATCGTCTCCTCAATTGAAGAATTTGCAGCACATTTGCCACCAATTGGCGCCTTAGCGGGTCTCGATCTGGGCACCAAAACAATCGGTGTTGCCATTTGCGACACCCTGCGCAGTGTGGCCACTCCTGCCACAACGATAAAGCGCAAAAAATTTACCGCCGATGCGCAGTCGCTGATCGAGATTATCAACGAGCGCAACCTGATCGGGGTGGTTCTCGGCCTGCCCCGCAATATGGACGGCTCGGAAGGCCCAAGAGCCCAAGCCACACGCGCATTTGCGCGCAACCTATCGCAAAAAATCGATCTTCCTATTGGATTTTGGGATGAACGCTTATCCACCGTTGCAGCAGAAAAGGCACTTTTGGAGGCGGATACGACAAGAAAACGTCGCTCAGAGGTTATCGATCACGTGGCTGCGTCGTATATCTTGCAAGGGGCACTCGATCGCCTGAGGCATATGAAAAATGAATGAGCAGACACATAGCACCCCAGATCAAGTATGGGTGCGTGACGAAATTGAAAGCCCCTGCATCAAGATTTGCTTGGTCCATCCAAGTGAGAAGATATGCACAGGATGCTATAGAACGATTGACGAAATTTCTGTCTGGTCAAAGCTCCCACCAGAAGAGCGAAGACGCCTAATACAAGAGCTACCAACACGCGCTTCTCTGCTTAAAAAGCGCAGAGGTGGACGAAAATCCCGCCGTTAAAAGCCCCCTTTGCGAAAAGGCAAAGAGGGCTTCTGGGGGAGAAACAGTTTTTAATTATTAAGTCCTAACGAACCCAGTGCCCAATTTATTGTACACCGTGGCCCCATTGGCCGACGAAATGGTAATTGGCTCGCCCGCCGCAATTCGAACCCATGAGCGCTCAACGTAGTCGACACCGTTGATGTTTACATCACCTTCATAGACGAAATATTCTGATACCCTGTCAAAGCTTTGAGCCTCGTGGGAAGCATAACCCGCTGCAAAGCGAAGCATACAGGTATCTTCGTGCTCGGAAGACCAAAGCGCAAGTTTCTCAATATTTTCGCCAACGGCTTGCCAGTCGCCAGAGTTGAAATCCACAACATGCTGTCCGCTTGCTTCGTCTTCTGGCATTTGCGCTAATTTTACGAAAATCACACAGCCATCATCGGAAAACGGCGCGTGGCTGGATCGTACAGGATTACGGACGTAGGTGCCTTTGGGATAGTGACCATGTTCATCGGAAAAGACGCCTTCAAGAGTGATGAACTCTTCGCCGCCCCCATGAACATGAGAGTTAAAGTAACTTTTGGGCGCGTAGCTTACTACTGAGGTGGCACGTTTTGCAACCTCATCACCGCGACGCTCAAACATCATGCGATGAACCCCGACCATCGGTGTCGGGCTAAAGTCCATATCACCCGCTTTGAGTGCGACAGTTTTGTCGAAGTCAACATTCGTTTCGACATAGGCCTGCGCAGCGGTTTTTGTTTCGGCAGCTTGAGCACTCATAACGATCCCTTTCCTCTTTGCATAAGAAGGCGAAACCAACTATCCGCGCTTCCGCTGTATTCTATCTATCACATGATAGATAACACTTCAAGCCCATCATTTAAAAAATTTTTCCCACGCTCACGCCTGCGCTAGGAAAGCATGGTCGTCAAAATGAGCAACCTTTTGCATCAAATCAATGCCCATCTGCTCAAACAAGTGAATCATATCCACAAAGACCCAATTCTCAGTTAGTTGATTATTCTGCAACAACCAAAAATCGACGCCATGCACAAACAGCGTATTCCCTGTGGCTCCGTGACCCAGATAAGGCCCTGTATGGGACATTTTGACACCTGGTAAGCTCGAAGCGCCGATGAACGGACCATCAGCAATCAAATTATCGAGGTCCTGCACCTTACGATCCGGAAAGGCCTTAAGATAAGGGGCCTGATGAAAGGATTGAAACTCTTTGAACGACAAACACGCCCCAATTCCCCCAGGTCCATACCACTTTAAATTGGGGTGAAAGAACTGGTCCATAGCCATAGAATTGAGGTCTTGACTATCAAATGCATTCAAGCCCCCATAAATGAAATCCCGCGCAAACTTCAGGGTGGCAACGGTCTCTTTGGGATCACTTTCCGTTAGTAAGACACCCTCTACCCCCGTTGGTGCTGGATAGACAAAGGGAGCGCCTTTGGGGCGCGGCAAAGGCGATAGCCCCAATTGCTCTAACCAGTCGATCACATCGATCAGGCACTGGATGCGCGTTATCTGGCCAGACGCGTCAAATTCCAGAAATTCGCCCCACCGCAGACGCACATTTGAATGCCGCGACGGTAAGCCCCACATCTCTAACACCTGTCTTGCGCATAAATACCCAGTTGCACCAACCCAAACCGCGCCATCTTCCGACCCATCGGCTTTCCCGTCTGAGGCCCCCGCCATCAAGATATGTGTCTGCCTTTCCAAGGCCCTCAAGCCCTGCCTGAGAGGAGTGACATAAGCGTCCATATAATTCTGAATGCCCGTGCAGTCATTCGCAGGGCGAAATCCCTGCCACTGCACATCGGGCGAAAGATATGCCTGTAAATCAGATAGAAGCGTCTCCTCATTTGCGCTGTCGCATACAGCCCAGAAAGATTGCGCTCGACGCTTTAAAGCCAGAAAATCTGTCATCCTGTTATCCTCTTACATCAGGCGGTCTCAACCAAGTTTATTAAGATTATAC
>WTIQ01000102.1 GCA_011525185.1 Paracoccaceae bacterium
GTTCAGGACGACCATGTTAGCTTTTCCCTCCAGTGATAAAGACGAATAAAAGAATAAGAACGACCGCCACAAACTGGGCAATAATCCGCATCCGCATCAACTTATTTGCATATTTTCGGTTAAACTCGCCCCCGCGACCAAACCCGCCAATTCCGATCATCAATATAATCGCAACCGCGGCCATCGCCAAAACAACAAGCACAAATAAGGGATCACCTGCCATATTATCTCTTTCTAACTCCTGTTTCACAGTAACTAGATGTGAATTCCCAAAGGACGAGAAAAAATTCTACATTCGCGACGTGCGCTACGCTTTCGCGATCACGCGGTCAAGTAGTCTCATGGGCAAAACCCGCCTTAAAGCACTCATGAAATATGTGGGGGTGGTCACGAAATAACAGGGTTTGGGTGTTTTCGCGCTGAGCGCCTGCAAGAGTTTATCGGTAACAGCCGACGGGGGAAGCTCATAAGGATCCTTCCCACGCTTGTGATAAAGCCGCTTACGCAATTGGCTCTCATATTGCGTCCTTCGGGGAGAGCTCTCCCAGTTGATCCAGCGCTCAAAATGCGGAATTGAATTTTCACGGATACGTGTCGTGATCGGGCCAGGTTCGATCAGGATCACATCAATCGGCGTATCGCGCATTTCAATTCTAAGGGTATGGGTCAACCCCTCAAGCGCGAATTTGCTGGCATTATAGGCTCCCCTCCACGGCATCACCACAAGCCCCAAAACAGAGGAGCAATTGATAATACGGCCATGTCCCTGCGCGCGCATCACGGGAATGACTTGTCGTGTTAATTCATGATAGCCAAAGAAATTTGTTTCAAACACCGAGCGCAAGGCATCAGTGGGCAAATCCTCAACCGCCCCGGGACAGGCGAATGCGCCATTGTTGAACACGGCATCAAGAGTTCCTCCTGTCTGCTTGAGACAAAAATCAAGAGCCGCTGTCATTGATGCGGTATCGGAGTGATCTAAGACGCATGATATAAGCCCTTCTTCCTGCAAGCGGGCAACATCTTCCGCCTTACGGCACGTGGCAAAGACCTTCCACCCTTTAGCATGCAATCTATGGGCAGCATCATAGCCGATCCCAGAGGAACAACCTGTGATCAGGATCGATTTTTGTGTCATGTCTCCCTCCCGCTTTTGGCAAGAAATGACACAGTAAGTCACAATCCTCAATCATTGAAACAGCGATCAACGAATTAAAGTGCGCAGATGCTTTACCTCTCAGATTTGTCAGAGTATCACATAATCTATGACAGATACGACCGATGACCCCAACATAAGCTCTCAACCTCTAGGCATCAGCGCAGAGCCTTTGCGCCGCGCGATTGGCGAGCGATACCTTACATATGCGCTCTCGACCATTATGCACCGCGCCTTGCCAGACGCGCGGGACGGATTGAAGCCAGTTCATCGCCGCATTCTTTATGCGATGCGTGAACTGCGGCTTAGCTCGACGGGTGGGTTTCGCAAATCGGCTAAAATTAGCGGCGATGTTATGGGTAATTATCACCCTCACGGTGAGGCCGCGATTTACGATGCTATGGCGCGTCTGGCGCAGGACTTTGCCGTGCGCTATCCGTTGGTGGATGGTCAGGGGAATTTTGGCAATATTGATGGCGATAATCCCGCAGCGAGCCGATATACTGAAGCGCGCATGACCTTTGTGGCCGAAGCCCTTCTCGAAGGCTTGGCAGAGGACGCAGTCGATTTTCGCGAAAACTATGATGGCACCTTAAGCGAGCCAGTTGTTTTACCAGCGGGTTTTCCGAACCTTTTGGCAAATGGGGCAAGTGGAATTGCCGTTGGCATGGCCACCAATATCCCGCCCCACAACATCGCGGAATTATGTGAGGCCTGTTTGCATCTGATCAAACAGCCAGAGGCACGAGACGACACGCTTTTGAAATACATCCCTGGTCCTGATTTCCCGACAGGCGGGGTCATCGTTGAAAAGCCAGATGCGATCGCAGAGGCCTATCGCACGGGTCGCGGCGCTATCCGTCTGCGTTGCCGCTGGGAGATCGAAGACCTGGGACGCGGTCAATGGCAAATTGTTGTCACTGAAATTCCCTATCAAGTGCAAAAATCCAAGCTGATTGAAAAAATAGCCGAAGTCATCCAAACCAAAAAAATCCCCATTCTTGCAGATATCCGCGATGAGAGTGCTGATGATATTCGTGTCGTTCTGGAGCCGCGCTCAAAGAATGTAGACCCAGATGTTCTTATGGGGATGTTATTTCGTAATTCTGATCTTGAGGTGCGCTTCTCGCTCAATATGAACGTGCTGATCGATGGGGTGACGCCCAAAGTCTGTAGCCTCAAAGAGGTCTTGCGCGCTTTTCTCGACCATCGGCGCGACGTTCTATTGCGGCGATCGCAACATCGAATTGACAAAATTGACCATCGCATTGAAGTGCTCGAAGGTCTCTTAGTCGCCTTTCTGAATTTGGATCGAGTCATTGACATCATCCGGTATGATGAAGACCCAAAACGGGCCCTATTGGCAGAAGAGTGGAGCAAATCCTACCCCCGCGCACTCTCGGAGG
>WTIQ01000423.1 GCA_011525185.1 Paracoccaceae bacterium
ACAGGGTTACGCGCTTACAAAGGCGGAGCCTTTGGCGTCGGAGAGCATGCGGACGGGAAGTTCGGTTGCGGCTTGTCCACGGATTTCTGCAATCTTCTGGGCAGCGGCCACAGCGGTCGCTTCGTCAGAATATTTTGTGACGACAGAAAATGTGCGATCTCCCGTTTGAATGAAGTCGACACTGGATGCGCCGCATTTCATGATCAATGGTGCAAATTGATCGCGTGCCATGGCTTCCATATCGTCGTTCCAGTCATCGGCTTCCCAATTCGAAATTGTAAAGTAGCTCATGTTCGTTCTCCTGTTTTTGTGTTGAGTTTGTCTAAAGGTGTGTCTGAGGTGTCGTCACTTAAGGACGAGCAAACGAGAGGATCGAAGTGTTGCGGCCTCGTGGGCTTCGTTAACCAGCGAAGCAAAACGATCATCTGCAATCATTTTGTCCACGCTTTGCCCCCAATGTGTCATGGAGTTAAAACGATAGACAACGCGAAACATCTCGTGATCGTCTTTCATCATGGGAGCGCCGAGGCCGACCTCTACGTCAATCTCCTGCATAAGGGCGTCTAATTGAGGAGCGAGTTCCATCGCCTTGGCTAGGGCATTTCTTGGGGCGTGATAGTCGCGATGAACCACAACGGGTCTGAGCCCTTTGGGCGCGCCATAGAGCATCCGGCCGATCCAAGGCCCGACAACATCTCCTACGGGATCAGCGGCCCGTTTGTTCATAATCGCTTGATACTCTGGATCAGCGCCATAGGCTTGAAATGATTGAGCACCGTCTTCGATCGAAGCGTACCAGTTTTGAAGATCGTAGCGACCTGCACCGTCACCCGCGGCAACGTAGTATAACGCGGATTTTGCACCGTGATTTGCCATAACGGCAGAAAGCGCTTTCATACGCTCTTCCAGGATGATCTCTTTTCCACGAATGGGTGTAACTTCTCGTATTGATACATATGACATTTGTTTTTTTCCTGTGTTGGCTTCACTTTGATACCAGAAAACAGCAAATACTCCAAACGTGTAACGTTTTTCTGACGGTATTTGGCTTCATTTAATTCGAAGCGCAGAATTTCTTGGTTGTCTTGTAACGCCAAACAAGTGGGGGTGAAAATCAATGTTGGTATTTGCCATTTGTCGTGCGCGACTGATAATATTTACCGTTCACAAAAACGAAAGAGGTTAGTGACGGCTGCTAGGGGGATGGTTGTCTGTCACATGTAATAAAAATATAAAAAATCACATAAAAACAATTATATAAAGAGTTTTTACAAGCGATGCCTTGGTGTTTTTGGGTCGTAACTGGCCAAACATGTGCTGGATAAAAGACATAGTATTCAAAATGAATTACGACAATTTGGCGAACTTAAAGTATCAGGGCTCTTTCACGGAATCTTTCAACTGGTTCAACTTTGCAAGCTGCCCAGTTTCTCGAAGATAGACACATTTTTTAGTTTATAAAATAATTTGTCCCCATGAGCTGTAGAGTGTGAAATTTAATAAGAAGTAATCTATTTAAATAACATCAATAAGGATCAAAATGATAATAGATTCGCAAGAAACCAAATTCGGTATTCATCGTATCTCTGCAAGGGGCTTGACAACAGGCACATGGAAAATGATTGTATTGTTAGTATGCAAACAAGTGTGGACGTGACAGATGTCTTTTTCACAGCCCAAAGATCTCGCGTCAGCGCTTTCCATACTTGAGGATGCAGAGCCGCGCATCATCGCAGGGGGGACAGATGTCTACCCTGCGATGCAAGGGAAAAAAAGATGTTCTGAGTTTTTGGATGTGACGCGCATTGATGGATTTACCGATGTAACTTTGCGGGACGATTATTATCGGATCGGCGCAGCTGTGACATGGTCGGATATTATAAAGGCCGAGCTTCCCCCAGTATTTGAGGCGCTCAAGCAGGCGGCGCGCACGGTTGGCAGTGTGCAAATTCAAAACGCAGCTACTCTGGTTGGTAATATTTGTAATGCGTCCCCTGCGGCAGATGGCGTGCCACCGTTGCTGGCTTTGGATGCAGAGGTAGAGCTAGCAGGTACTGACGGTGTCCGAGTGATGCCGCTCAGCAAGTTTATTGTGGGCGTACGGCGCACAGCATTGCGGAAAAAGGAACTGTGTACCGCGATTAAGGTACCGCGTCCTGCGTCCAATATGCGCTCAAAATTCGAAAAACTCGGCAGTCGATCATACCTCGTTATCTCAATTGCCATGACGGCGGTTAATGTGTTGCTTGATGATGAAGGTCGGATTGCTGAGGCGAAAGTTGCTGTTGGCGCTTGCTCGGCAGCGGCACAGCGCCTGACCGCGCTTGAGGTTGACTTGGTCGGTGCTGATCCTCGCACCTTCGAAATAAAGGCGCATCATCTTGCGCCCCTTCAGCCGATTGATGATGTCAGAGGAACAGGGGCGTATCGATTAGACGCGGTGGGCGAGCAAATTCGTCGTGCTCTTTTGGGGGCCATAGCAGGATGAACAAGATTGATATCGATCAAACTGTGCAGTTTAGCCTTAATGGTGTGGATCAAGTCGCGCAGCTTACGGC
>WTIQ01000308.1:0-2122 GCA_011525185.1 Paracoccaceae bacterium
GTGTGTGGCTACCACGGTTGGTGCTTTAAAGAGGATGGGGTTTGTGATTCGATCCCTGCCCAACCACAGCAAGACACAATTCCCCATCGTGCCCATTTGCGCCAACTCCATTGCGAGGAGTCTCAGGGTTTTGTTTGGGTTTGGTGGCCAAAAGATGGTGTTGCTGCAGAGCCATCAGCCCCTCAACCACTTCCCGAAGTTGGCCCGCTACCTGCAGCTGATGACAATCAATGGAGAGTGCTGGAAGGGCAAGTTGATTGGGATGCTCATTACCTGAGGGTGCTTGAAGCTTTCAGTGATCTCACCCATGCCCCCTTTGTGCACAGCGGCAGTTTTGGCGCGATGGCGCCTGACCAGCTTTTGCCCGAAGAGCATTGGAGTACGGAAGATTCCGTCTACGAGAAAGTTCTTTCCCTTTTTTGGAAGTTGAAATAACAGAGGGCATCGCAGTATCTCGGGTCATGAAAAACAGGGAGTGATCGTCGTGTTATCAGTTTCGCATAACGCCACTATACCCGACGTTTGGTTAAGAAGTGGCTATACTAGAAATTTGAATGTCTTAAATGTCTTTGGCCAGGGAGGCTACCATGCCAAAACGTTGGAACATCGCACCCCACGACGCGACAACGGTTGCAACCCTCGAAAAATCTGCTGGTATATCCCCTATTCTTGCACGCTTATTAGCTGCACGAGGTGTAACCGACCCAGAGCAGGTCAAAGGCTTTCTTGATGCCTCAATGGCGAATTTACGTGAACCTGAAGAGCTTTTCGGTATAGCGGAAGCCGCTGACAGAATTCTCGCTGCCGCTAAAGCTGGACGAAAGATTGTTATCTATGGCGATTACGATGCAGACGGCATGTCATCAACTGCGATTTTGTGCCATTGTTTCGCGGCCATTCACGCTGAACCACACTGGTATGTGCCAGACAGATTTGAGGAAGGCTACGGGCTCAATTCAGACGCCCTACGACGACTTAAACGAGAAGGTGCGGAACTTGTTGTAACCGTTGACTGTGGTATTGCCAGTGTTGCTGAAGCTGATGTGGCGCGTGAAATCGGCCTCGAATTGATTATCACAGACCATCACAATTTTGCTGAACGTCTTCCTGCTGCTGATGTTCTAGTACACCCCAGACTTCCTGGCTCCGAATACCCATTCGGTGATCTTTGCGGGGCCGGTGTTGCTTTTAAGCTAGCTTGGGCAATCGCAACTCGTTCATGTGGAGCAAAGCAGGTGACACCCCGTCTACGAGAAATGCTTCTTAAGTGCGTCGGACTCGCTGCGGTTGGTACGGTTGCTGATGTTGTACCTCTGTTGGATGAAAACAGAGTCTACGTCAAATATGGACTGAAGTGCTTACGTGAAAAGGGTGGGCCTGGTGTCTCTCGCCTTCTTGAACTTGCCAAACTCACCGAAAAGTCATCCCTAGACAGTGAGGATATAGCTTTTCGGTTTGCGCCCCGGCTCAATGCTGCTGGTCGACTTGGTCAGGCCGGGTGTGGCATTGAGTTATTGACCACGTCAGACGAAGACCGTGCCACGACACTGGCAAACTACCTGCACGAATTAAACGGCCAGCGTGAGACTGAAGAGCGAAGCATTCAGCTCGCTGCAACAAAACAGGCAAAGGAAAGTTTTCATCCTGAAACTGATCCCGCACTTGTTCTTGCAGGTCGCGGGTGGCACGCTGGTGTTATTGGCATTGTAGCAGGCAGGCTTGCCGAACGTTGGCATCGTCCCGTTGTTATGTTAGCTCGCGATGAACTACACGCAAAGCCCGCGATTGGGAGTGTTCGGAGTGTTCCTGGTTTTGATGTTCACGCGACCCTTCAATCATGCCGGGATCTCCTCCTTACCTGTGGTGGGCATGCTGCGGCAGCCGGACTGCGGATTGAAGATGAAAAAATTGATTCCTTCCGGAAAGCCTTCGTTTCAGAAGTTTCAAAGCGGATGCCGAAAGAATTAAGGCGGGCTCAGATCCAACTTGACGGTGAAACAACTCTGGCAGGCCTAACACTCCAGAGTATCGGTGAGCTTGAACGACTTGCTCCATTTGGCCAGGGGAACAAGCGTCCCTATTTGTGTGCCTCTGGGGTTGCCTGTGCAGAGCCACCACGAAC
>WTIQ01000308.1:2132-2555 GCA_011525185.1 Paracoccaceae bacterium
CGGCAATAAACATATGTCGGTTAAGCTTGTGCAAAATGGGGTTCAGATTCGTGCAGTGGCGTTCGGCGGTGCTGAGTGGATCCAACACCTTCCACCACCGGGTGAGCCTTTTAATATCGCCTTCAAGCCAAAGATCAATGAATTTCGAGGGAGAAGGACGGCTGAAATAGAATTGTTAGACTGGAGGCCAAACGGAATTGATGTTTCGGTAGATCTGCCAACAGCAGAGGCTACACAGTAATCCTTAAACTTAGATCTGTCTCGACTAGAGAAAAGATATCATCATGAAAAAACTTTCTACTTGTGTTGCTTTATTCACTGTCCTTTCGGTGTTGCCATACAACATTGGTGTCAGGGGGGCTGACTGGCCGCAATGGCAAGGACCAAATCGTGATGGTGTGTGGCATGAGCAGGGGATCGTAG
>WTIQ01000012.1 GCA_011525185.1 Paracoccaceae bacterium
TTTCTGATCTGGCCCTCTCGGTGACCTATCGCGCCAATTCAAACTGGCGTTTGTCACAGTCAGCCCGATATGATTTGGAAGATGGACGCACAGTTTCCCTAGGCTTTGCTACAAATTTTGATAATGAATGCACAACGGCGTCGTTTAGCCTCAACAGAAGCTTTGGTTCTGGCGCAAGTGCGGAGGATGTCACCACTTGGGATTTTATGGTGAACTTAAAGGGATTTAGCACGGGGGGAGATAGAAACGTCGTGAAGTCAGGATGCACAGAATGAAAATGAAAGATAGTATAGGATATATGCGCACTATGTGTCTCGTCATCGCCCTTTGGTGTATGGGGACCGTCAGCTCCGCCGAAAATTTGTTTTCGCCCGCAATCCGCGTCAATGATCAAATTATAACAGTCTATGAACTTCGGCAGCGCGAGGAGCTTTTGCGTTTGTTAAACGCACCTGGTGATCCCGCAAAACTCGCCCGCACACAGTTAATTGAGGATCGGCTCAAACTTGCAGCCGCCCGTGAACTTGGCCTTAAACCCACCGAAGAGGAAGTGCGCGAGGCCATCGAAAATTTCACGGCGCGTGGAAACTTGGATAGTGTTACCTTTATTACAGAACTTGAAAATTTGGGGGTGAGTGAGGAAACCTTTCAAGACTTTATCGTTGCTGGTCTGTCTTGGCGGATGTTTGTCGGCGCTAAGTTCGCATCCAAAAGCCAAGTCTCTGATACCGAAATCGAACGCAGCCTCAACACCAGCGGCGGGAATGGTGGCTTACGGGTTCTCTTGACCGAAATTATTTTACCAGCCCCTCCAGGTCAGGAAGAAGCTGCTCTCGAATTAGCAAAAGATTTGTCAAAAATCACCTCCATCAATGCGTTTTCAGACGCAGCTAGAGAGCATTCCGTGGCCTCCACCCGTTCGGTTGGAGGGCGTGTCACATGGCAGGACCTAGACAAACTTCCTCCCGTTTTAAAACCCTTGGTTCTTGGACTGGGTATTGGAGAGGTTACAGAGCCGCTTCCAATTCCAAACGGATTGGCCATTTTCCAACTGCGCGCCATTGCTGAAAAAGGATTTGTGCGACCTGAAAGTGCCGCACTGGATTATGCGCAGTATAAATTTCCATCAAATATGGCGGGACACCAAAATACGATTTTGCAGACTATTGATCAATGTGATGATCTCTATGGGCTGGCACTCAAGTACCCCGATCACAGACTTACACGAGAGGCTCGCGCACCTGCCGAAGTTACATCAGAGTTAAAGTCTCTTTTAGAAACACTGGATCTGAACGAGATGAATTTCTCAGAGCGTGCGGGCACGACAACCCTCACCATGCTTTGTGCACGCAGCCAAAGCATTCTTGATAGCGAAGAAGATTTGACAAAGCTAAGGGCAGGCCTGCGCAACAAACGCATCGAACAATACGCACAAGGCTATCTTGACAATCTACTGCAAGACGCACGGATCATCGATAAATGACGCGGGAACCCGTTGCACTCACCTGCGGGGAACCAGCGGGGATTGGCTCAGAATTGGCGCTTCGTGCCTGGCAAGCGCTTCGCGACGAAATGGCGTTTTATTGGATAGGAGACCCCAGACACCTTCCCAAGTCCAGCCCTGTTAAGACGATTGAGCAGCCCGCACAAGCAAGGGATGCAATGCAACATGGGCTGCCTGTTCTCCCGCACCCCTTTCCCAAAGCAAACGTTTTTGGACAGCCTGATCTTGAAAATGCGCAAGCTGTGATTGATGTCATAAAACAAGGTGTGAGGCAGGTAAGAGAGGGTCAGGCCTCAGCACTGTGCACCTTGCCAATCCACAAACAGATATTGCAAGACGGTGCACGTTTTCCGTTTCCAGGCCATACAGAATTCCTTGCCTCCCTCTGCGATGTGGAGACGGCTGTCATGATGCTGGCCAGCCCGTCGCTCAAAGTGGTTCCTGTCACAATCCACATACCGCTCAGCGACGTTCCAAAGGCCCTCACATCAGAGCGTCTTGAACAAACGATTCATATTACGCATGAGGCGTTGACGTCTCAGTTTCACCTGACCAATCCACGCATTTCTGTGGCAGGCCTTAATCCCCATGCTGGTGAGGGCGGCAAGTTTGGGCGAGAGGATCAGGAGATCATTTCGCCTGTGGTCCAAAACCTTCAAGCCGAGGGTATGTTCATTTCGGGACCTCATTCGGCAGATACTCTGTTTCACGAAGCGGCAAGACGTTCATATGATGTGGCCATTGCGATGTATCACGATCAAGCCCTCATTCCGATCAAGACGCTTGATTTTGACAGGGGTGTAAACGTCACTCTGGGTCTACCTTTTATCCGCACGTCCCCTGATCATGGAACGGCCCTAGATATTGCAGGACAAGGCAGAGCAAATCCAAGCTCGACGATTGAGGCCCTTCGGCTGGCGCATCAAATGGCAGGGGTCGCATGAGTCAAATTGACAGCCTGCCTCCATTGCGCGAGGTAATTGCGCAGCATCAGCTGAGTGCCAAGAAAACTCTAGGTCAAAATTTCCTGCTTGATCTTAATCTCACCGCCAAAATTGCACGGCAAGCAGGTGCGCTTCAGGACTGTGACGTTATTGAAATTGGCCCAGGCCCTGGAGGATTGACGCGCGGATTATTGGCCGAAGGGGCAAGGCGGGTCATCGCGGTTGAAAAAGATGAGCGATGTTTGCAAGCCTTGTCTGAGATCGAAAGGGCCTATCCTAATCGACTGACTGTTCTTAACGGAGACGCGCTCACACTCAATCCTTTTGAGCATACCCAAAACCCAACAAAGATAGTTGCAAATCTCCCTTACAACATTGGCACCGAATTATTGATCCGTTGGCTTAACCCATCAAGCTGGCCACCCGCTTGGAGCTCGCTCACATTAATGTTCCAAAAAGAAGTGGCACAGCGCATCGTTGCACAGCCAGGTGGCAAAGCCTATGGACGGTTGTCCATATTGGCTCAGCTCAAGTGTGAGGCAAAAATCGTGATGAGCCTCCCAAGAGAGGCCTTCACGCCCCCACCCAAAGTCGAAAGCGCAGTAATCCATATTTCAGCCTTACCGCGCCCAAAATTCGCGGTAGATGAAAAGCGGCTGGAGATCATCGTCGCAAAAGCCTTCAATCAAAGGCGCAAAATGCTACGCGCCTCCTTAAAAGGGCTTACGTCTGATTTGGAAACCAAATTACAAGCGGCGGGTGTGGCTCCAACGGAACGCGCAGAAAACGTAACGATTGAACAATTTTGCAAACTCTCACTGACCGTCTGATCGTAAGTCAAACAAATGTCGACGAGATAAGCAAAGCGGCGTTTTAAGCAACGTCTGAGCTTGGGGCGTCAGTTTCCTCACTCACGTTCTGCACTGCGTCTTGGCCTTCTCCCTCAGCGGGGTTTTCTTTTTTAGGTGCTCTACGACGACGCGCCGGCGCTTTTTTGGCAGCGGGTTTTTTCTCATCCGAATTTTCGACAGGGGCCGCGTTATTTTCAGGCGTTTCGATCAATCCGTGCTTTTCGTCCGCAAAGGGCATACCGATTACATCAGGCTGTTCTGATCCTGCCAAATCATCGACAAAGCCATCGGACGTATCCAAAACGGTCTGTGACGCGGCTTCACGGTCGTGCTTTTCGCGCTCGCGCTCCGCTTGGCGCTCTTTATTTTCGCGCTCTTGCTGTTCACGGCGGGCTTCTTGCTCTTTCATCGCTTGCCCGAGCAAGCGCTGATAATGCTCAGCGTGTTGTTGAAAATTCTCAGTCGCGACACGGTCATTGCTCAACTGTGCGTCCCGAGCCAATTGGTTATACTTATCAATAATTTGCTGAGGCGTCCCGCGCACCTTGCCCTCGGGTCCCGAGCTATCAAATACACGGTTGACGATGTTTCCGACGGACCTGTTACGGTTCTGCTTTGACCGCGAACGGGATTTAGATGATCTCATTATTAGCTTTCTGGTTACTAAACTATGGGTAACTTGTCTTTCTGTTCAACGGTATACGTATAAACATTAAAGAAACTGCAATTGCCGACCCGCGAGCCTGCTGCGCCCCGTATAAACCGCATCTCTCTTATAGTTTCAAGCATTTTATGGGGCTTTTTGCATTTTTTTGAGGCTTTTTGCAAAATGAGACCAGTCAAGAGGGAGGCTTGTGACAGGCCACAACGCGATCATTTTGCTCAAAGTCCTTTAAAACAGAAATCTCATCATATCCATGAGACGAAAAAATGTTTTGAACTGCGTCTCCAAGTCTATGACCAATTTCAACGATCAACCGTCCTTTTGGAACCAAAAAATCTTTGGCTTGAGCTGCGATGATCTCATAAGCAGCAAGCGCATTTTGGCCGGGGCTGAGGGCTATGAGCGGATCAAAGGCGCGTACATCACGTTCAAGGGTGGCTAGCTCATGATCCGCGATATAAGGAGGATTAGAGACGATAAGATCAAAGCCGCCTTTATACTGGTGCAAATCAGGATGCGAAGCCCAATCAGCGTGTAGAAATGTCACACGCGACGTGACGCCAAGGCGCTCTGCATTTTCTTGCGCCACAGAAAGTGCAGGCGGTGATATATCTGTCGCCACGAGTTGCGCCTTGGACCATTCACAAAGCAACGTCAATCCGATGCATCCACTACCCGTCCCAAGGTCTAAGATCATATCCGCTGGTTTGTGCAGAGCCTGTTCGATCAAACTTTCCGTATCACCACGCGGGTCCAAAACATCGGGTGTAATTGTGAAATACCGCCCCCAAAACAAGCGCTGGCCGATAATGCGCGCGACGGGTTCTCCTTGGCATCTGCGAGACACGCTCTCTGAAACACGCCAGAGGTCTTCTTTCGTTAAAACCTTGTCCCCTTCCATAGTGAGGCGATCAGCGGGTAAGTCTATGGCATGTGCCAAGAGGGCGCGGGCATCGCGCTCTGCCCCTTCGATATTATGCGCTTTTAAGTCTGCAACTGTTTTTGCAAAGACATCACGCAAAATCATGCGTTTAAATCGGCTAAAAGACTGGCCTGCGCATCGGCAATCAACGCATCGATCATTTCATCAAGATCCCCCTGCATCACCTGATCCAATTTATAGAGCGTCAAGTTAATGCGATGGTCTGTCATCCGCCCCTGTGGGAAATTATAGGTGCGAATACGCTCTGAACGATCCCCTGATCCGACTTGAGATTTACGATCAGCAGAACGCTCTGCATCAACCCTCTGGCGCTCCAAATCAAAGAGACGGGTTTTCAAAACCTGCATGGCAATCTCACGATTACGATGCTGCGATTTTTCCGAGCTGGTCACAACAATGCCGCTGGGAAGATGGGTGATACGTACAGCCGAGTCGGTTGTGTTGACATGCTGCCCCCCAGCGCCCGAACTGCGCATGGTATCAATCCGAAGATCATTTTGATCAATTTGAATATCCACATCTTCGGCTTCGGGAAGGACCGCAACGGTGGCGGCAGAGGTATGAATACGGCCCCCGCTTTCGGTTTCGGGCACCCGTTGAACGCGGTGCACGCCGCTTTCAAACTTGAGGCGCGCAAAAACGCCCTCGCCTTTGATATGGGCAACAACCTCTTTTATGCCGCCAATTTCGGTGGGCTGCTCTTCGATAATCTCCAGCCGCCAACCTGCTTTTTCTGCATATCTCTGATACATACGCAGCAAATCCCCCGCAAAAAGGGCAGCCTCTTCGCCCCCTGTCCCAGGTCTAATTTCCAAAATAGCTGGACGGGCATCTGCCGCATCCTTGGGCAAGAGCGAGAGTTGCAGGGCATGTTCAGCCTCTGGGAGGCGCTCTTTCAGAGCAGGAAGCTCCTCCTCGGCAAGGTCCTTCATATCAGGATCGGTAAGCATCTCTTCTGCATCTGTGATCTCTTGCAAAAGGGTTTGATACTCTGAAATCTGCTCAATAACGGGCTTGAGGTCGGAATATTCCTTGGCCAACGTCGCAATCTCGTCGCCCGACGCACCCGCGCTCATCTTGGCTTCGAGAAATTCAAAGCGCTGTTTTATCTGCTCTAATTTATCAAATGGTACCATGGTCGCTTATGTGAGTGGTCATCTTGGTGGGGTCAAGGGCAAAAACGCACGTCTCACCTTAGCTCTTTATATCGCGTGCATAGGCCCACAAACAAATCAGCTCTACCGCGACATGCGCCCCAGCAATCGCGGTCGCACCCGTCGTGTCATAGGGCGGAGAGACTTCGACAATATCCCCTCCAACCATATTAATCCCAGCCAAATCGCGCAAAATCATTGCCGCCTGAGGCGAACTCAAACCACCCCAAACAGGCGTTCCCGTGCCAGGGGCATAGGCCGGATCAAGGCAGTCTATATCAAAACTGACATAGGTTTGCGCCTCTCCCAAGATGGTTTTGATCTTGTCTACCACCGCACGAGGTCCTGTTTCATGTACTTCGCGTGCATCAATGATATTGACACCAAGTGTATCTGCATTGGTTGTACGTATCCCAACTTGGACCGAGCGTTTAGGATCAATCAGCCCCAATTTAACGGCCTTATAAAACATGGTGCCGTGATCGACGCGCTCCATATTATCATCAGGCCAAGTATCGGAATGCGCATCAAATTGGAGCAGAGAGAGCGGGCCATATTTCTCGGCATAGGCCTGCAAAATCGGGAACGAGATATAATGATCACCCCCCAATGCGATGGTCTCAACATCTGCAGAGAGTAACTTGGAGAAATGCGCTTTTAGGACTGCGGGAAAGGAGGCAATATCAGCGTAATCAAAAGCCAGATCACCATAATCGATAATGGCATGAGCCTCAAAGGGGTCGATGTCCCAGCCATAAGGCGGATCAAAGGCCTGCAAGGCGCTGGCCTCTCGTATGGCGCGCGGTCCAAGGCGCGTGCCGCTTCTATTTGTCACCGCTTGATCAAACGGCACACCTGTGATGGCAAGGTCGACCCCCTCAAGCTCTTTGGTGTAGCGTCGGCGCATAAAGGACGTGGCCCCCGCAAAAGCATTTTCAAAGCTGTAGCCTTTGAGGCTTTCTTTGGTGAAAGCTGCATCTATATCCGATTTCGCATCTTCAAGGGCCATGCCTCATCTCACTTACTAATTAAAGGTTGTTTGGTTTCAACGAGTTTTGCAAAAAATGACGCCCCATAGGGTGAGGCCTCATCGGCAAAATCATATTCAGGATTATGCAAGCCAGCGCCTTCGCCAATTCCTAAAAAGAGATAGGCTCCTGGCCTTTTTTCAAGCATGTAGGAAAAATCCTCTGCCCCCATTTCAAGGCCATAGTTTCCGTTGACCCGTGCCTCTCCTACAATCTCTTTGGCCACGGATATGGCAAATTCTGCATTTTCTTTTGTGTTTATTGTCGGAGGATACCCCTCTTGATAGCGAAGCTCGACCTCCACACCAAAGGTCTGCGCCTGCCCGCTGACAATTTCATGCATCCGCGCCTGGATCCTGTCGCGCACATCTTTGTTCAAGGTGCGAACTGTTCCATTCATATAAGCCCTATCGGGAATGATATTATCCACCTGTCCTGTATGGATTTGCGTCACCGAAATAACAGCGTTTTCCATCGGATCAATGTTACGTGAGACAATCGTCTGGAACGCCTGCGCAATTGCCACGGCCACCATCACAGGATCGCGGGTTTCATGCGGGTACGCGCCATGACCGCCAACCCCCTCGATCTCAATATGAAAGGCATCGGCCCCTGCCATGATCGCGCTCGGTTTCGTATAAAACATGCCCAGTTCTTCCCCTGGCATATTGTGCAGCGCATAAACCTCGGAAATATCAAAGCGATCGAGCATGCCTTCTTTGACCATGATCTCCCCACCGCCGTCGTTTTCCTCGGCGGGTTGGAAAATGAGCGCCACACGACCCGAAAAATTGCGCGTCTCAGCCAAGTATTTGGCCGCGCCCAGCAACATGGTGGTGTGACCATCATGGCCACAAGCGTGCATCAGCCCCTCCGTCTCTGAGCACCAGTCTTTGCCGCTTTTTTCTGTAAGCGGCAGCGCGTCCATATCCGCGCGCAGGCCAATGGTTGGCCCCTCGCCCTGCCCCTCAATGATCGCTACCACCCCAGAGGTGGCAATCCCTGTATGAATTTCAGTGATCCCAAAGCTTTTGAGCGTCTTTACAACAAAATCTGCCGTTTTATGGCAGTCCAGCCCAAGCTCGGGATGACGGTGCAAATATTGACGCCACTGCGTCATTTCCTCCTGAAATCCAGCTATTCGATTTATAACAGGCATGTTAAAACCTCTGCTAATGATACGATCCTTCTATCTCACCCTAAGTCACGGAGGCTTGCAATGGGGTATGACAAAAATCTCGTCACCGATAGATCTGCGGGCATGCCAAGACTATTGGAAATTATGCGCGCTTTGCGTGATCCTGATACGGGATGTCCTTGGGATATCGAACAAGATTTTAAATCTATTGCCCCCTATTCCATAGAAGAGGCTTATGAAGTCGCCGACGCCATCGAGCGGGAAGATTGGGAGGACCTCAAATCTGAATTGGGCGATCTCCTCTTACAAACCGTCTATCACACGCAGATGGCCAGCGAGGCGGGCTATTTTACATTCGGGGATGTAGTCTCTGCCATCAGTGATAAAATGGTAGCTCGCCACCCCCATGTGTTTGGTGAGGCCTCTCGTGATAAATCCGCAGAGCAACAGACCGCCGATTGGGAAACAATCAAAGCCGCCGAGCGCGCTGGAAAAGAAAAAGGCGGTGTCTTGGATGATGTAGCACTTGCCCTCCCCGCCCTTTTGCGCGCACTCAAGCTACAAAAGCGAGCGGCACGTGTGGGTTTTGACTGGCCCGATATTCGCTTTGTGCTCGACAAACTCTCTGAGGAAATCAGCGAGTTCAACGAGGTCGCGCAAACCACCGATCAAGACAAAATGGAAGATGAGTTTGGCGATATTCTGTTTGTGCTGGTCAACTATGGCCGCCACTTGAAACTGGATGCCGAACAAGCCCTACGTCGCGCCAATGCAAAATTCACACGCCGCTTTGCCTATATCGAGCAACAGCTGGCGAAAACGGGAAAGACTCCCGAGTTGTCCACCCTTGAGGAGATGGACGAGCTTTGGAATGCCGCAAAAGAGCTTGAAAAAAGGGCCGCCAAAGGCGCTCCTTAGAGCTTGTCACGTGCGATGCATGGACCCGAGCAGACGATCCGCAACGATCATATGTTTCAAAGACGTCAGATGTTGATCACGCCTGTTGTGGTGTAGGACGGCTTGGCCCAGTGGTGCCAGCGGGCGGGTTTTTCTGACGAACGCGCTCTAGCGCTTTGAAAAATGGTTAAGTAAAAGCGCAGGAATAACGCCGATTGCAATAATCACAAGCGCAGGCACGGCGGCCAGCTCCATCTGCTCACTATGGGCAAATTGATAGGCGTAGGTGGCAAGCGTTTCAAAATCGAAGGGACGCAGGAGCAAGGTCATTGGCAGCTCTTTGGAAATATCGACAAAGGCCAAAACGAAGCCAACGGCCAGCGGTTTGGCAATGAGCGGCAACGTGATCCGACGTGTCGTCTCATAGGGTCCCATACCAAGAGACCGACTGGCCTGAACCGTTGACGGTGATAATTTTGACAAGCCAGAAGCGACAGCGCCAAATCCAACAGCCTGAAAGCGCACAATATAGGCAAAGAGGACAACAGCGATTGTGCCACTGAGATAAAGTCCAAACTGTGCAAAAAAACCATCCAGCCAGCCGATAAAGCCCAAAACGCCGATTGCGAGCATCGTCCCTGGAACAGCATAGCCCGCCGAAGAGACCTGTGCCAGAACACTGAGAGCGGGCAAGTCTCGTTTGTTACTGACGCTGGCCATAGCT
>WTIQ01000121.1 GCA_011525185.1 Paracoccaceae bacterium
AGGCTTGGCTCACACGCAAGCTTAAGCAATTTGGTTTGATGCCTGAAAAAGGTGTTGATCACTTCAAGAAGATCGTCGCAGGGAAACAACTGTGGAACTACGACAACCTAGAACCCTCTGAGAAAAAACTCATTCTCTAAGTTACCGGAAAGGACTCTGACTATGGCTGATGGTGATATGCCAATCAAAAAACAGCTTGATCGTGATGTTAACCGCATCGGTGACAGCTTTGTATTTCCCCCCCGTGTTATGGATGACATCCATATCAAATCCGAGCTTGGCCGCTACCGGATGCGGGGCTTTTCTTTGTTCAAGAAAATCCCACATTGGGACGACCTGACCTTTATGCCAGGCACATTGACACGGTTTGTGATCGAGGGATACCGCGAAAAATGTGAAACAAAAACAGTGATCGGACCGCGTGCCAAGCGTCCGCTTGAGCTTGATATTCCTGTCTATATCACAGGGATGAGCTTTGGTGCGCTGAGCTATGAGGCCAAGACTGCGCTTGCGCGTGGGGCCACAATGGCAGGTACGGCAACCTGCTCAGGTGAAGGGGGCATGATCCCTGATGAGCGTCGGTATAGCTCAAAGTGGTTCTACCAGTGTATTCAATCCCGTTATGGATTTAACCCAAATCACCTTGTTTTGGCTGATGGCGTTGAATTCTTTATCGGGCAGGGCTGTAAAGTCGGTCTTGGTGGGCACCTGATGGGTCAGAAAGTGACTGACCAAGTTGCCGAGATGCGCTCTCTGCCAGCAGGTATTGACCAACGCTCGCCCGCGCGTCACCCTGATTGGCTGGGTCCTGATGACCTTGCTCTGAAAATTCAGGAAATCCGCGAAGCAACCGATTGGCAAGTGCCTATTCAGCTCAAGCTTGGGGCGGCACGTGTTTATGATGACGTGCGTATGGCCGTAAAATGTGATCCAGATTCGATTTATATCGATGGGATGGAAGGTGGCACAGGCGCTGGTCCTCACCTTGCAACCGAGGACACAGGTGTCCCTGGTATTGCAGCGATCCGTCAGGCCCGTAAGGCGATTGACGATCTGGGCAAACGTGGTGAGATTTCGCTCGTTTATGCGGGTGGTATCAGAAACGGTGCTGATGTTGCAAAAGCGATTGCGCTGGGTGCAGACGCGATTGCGATCGGTCACTCTGCAATGATGGCTTTGAATTGTAACAAAGACATCCCAGAGGCCAATTATCCTGAAGAAATTGGCGCAGAACCAGGGTATTGCTACCACTGTCACACAGGGCGCTGTCCTGTTGGTGTTGCGACCCAAGACCCGACCTTGCGGTCCCGTCTTGACCCCGATGAAGCGGCAGAGCGCGTTTACAACTTCCTTCACACGCTGACCATCGAAGCACAGCTCTTTGCGCGTGCTTGCGGTAAGACGCATCTTCATAGCCTTGAGCCAGAAGATCTTGCGGCGTTGACAATGGAAGCCTCTGCAATGGCAGGCGTTCCCCTCGCAGGTACCAACCACACGGTCGGTATCGAAGATTATCACCATCTGTAAGGAGACCTGAAAAATGGCTGGAACACAGTATCGTGGATCGGAAATCACAGACGTCGATCAGTTTTTGAACGACGCAGATGGCTTGGTCTCTGAACGGGAAGTCGAAATTGGGCAGCACATTGGCTATCGCTATGACGTGAACCTGGTCCCTGACTATGATCGCCTCACTCCGTTTTTGGCAAGATATATGGAAGTTATGGGCTGGGATGACCTCAACTGGCTTGAGGATGTTCACATGGGCTACGAAGAGGGCGCGCCTGCGGTTTTTGACCGCAATAATAATGGCTGGGTCCGTATCCCTGACAGTATTGAACTGCCAGATAATCAGCAGGACCGCGACATGATTGCGCGGGAACTTTTGATCAAGTTCCAAATGTCCGATCGCCACCCGCTGGCTGACCTGCGCCGTGCCTACATGAAGTTCTAAACCTCATGGCGCGTCCGCTTACGGTTGCTTGTTTGCAAACACGACCCTGTCCCACTGCTGAGGAAGCACTGGGAGAGGCGCTGGGTCTTGCAGAGCAGGCGAGTACAGCGGGCGCGCAATTTTTGTTTCTCCCTGAATATTGCGGCGGCCTCAAAAGCGAGGGCGCCGCACTTGTGCCTCCTGCTTTTGAAGAAGATGTGCATCCCGTTTTGCAGGGCTTGCGTCGCTTTGCGCGTGACCATCAAATTTGGATTATGGTGGGATCAATCGCTGTGCCCGCGGCAGATGGAAAAATAATTAACCGAGGGTTCGTTTTAAACCCGTCAGGTGAGATTGTCAGTCGGTATGACAAGATACATCTTTTTGACATCCAAATCTCTGAGACAGAAGTCTACAGAGAAAGTGCGCGCGTGATCGCTGGGGATCGTATCTCTTTGGTCGAAACGGCATTTGGAAAAATTGGCCATACAATTTGCTATGATCTGCGCTTTGGGCAACTCTACAGGGATTTGGCGCTTGCGGGTGCCGAGATCCTGTGCACGCCTGCGGCTTTTTTGAAGAAAACGGGGCAAGCGCATTGGCATGTTTTGAAC
>WTIQ01000468.1 GCA_011525185.1 Paracoccaceae bacterium
GTGCGCGGGCGCGCTCTTCGAGTTCCAATGCTCTAAACTGTTGATCGCGCAAATTCGTGATCGCCTCTTCGCGTCGACCCGCATCCAGTGAAGTGATTTCGATATCAATTTCGGTGATCCGCCCCTCATATTCCGCTTTGCGTGCGGAGAGATCGCCCATTTGGCCACTTAACTGTGCTTCGGTGCGTTGTAAGGCAAGTACTTTTGTGGCTTGCGCCAAACCTCGGTTCAAAAGGCTTTGTTGATCAGATAATTCTTCTGCGATGAGATCCAGCTGTCTCTGCAAGGCGATTTGTTGGGCATCGAGACCTTCGATTTGGTTTCGGATTTGGCCTTTGCGTTTACTGAGCTGGGCGACTTGGTTGGAGGCGGTTTCCGAGCGGGCGTCAAAAAGCCGTTGCTGTCCGCTCATAAGCTCTTCAACCGAGGGATCGTTGCTTGCGCGTTCTTTAAGCGTGGCATCAAAATCGATGGTTTGGTTTCCATCTCGTTCTGCCTCCAGCCTTCCGCGGCGGGCCATCAACTCAAAAAGTTGGCCCTCTATGATGGCCAGTTCGGATTTTTCCAAAGTTGGATCGAGTTTGATAAGCGTTTGACCGGCAATAACGGAATCGCCTCCATCCACGGCAATCTCTGCAACAACACCGCCATCGGGGTGCTGGACGATTTGGCGGTTTTGGTCGACCTCAATTTGACCGCTGGCGACGACAGCACCAGATATTTCTGCCATGACGCCCCAAAGGCCGAAACCACCGACTAATATTAAAAGAGTGATGGTCCCGACCATCATCGGTTTGAAGGTTGGAAATTCTGTTTTTGCGTCGGTCATGTCATCCCCCCAAGTGCTTGAGATCGCATGAGGGACTCGGTATTTTGCACCGTTGCGCGTAAAACGTCTTCTTTAGGACCAAAAGTCCGTTTCGCGCCCCCTTCAAGCACCAAAAGCAGGTCACATTCTTTTATTGCTGCAGGGCGATGAGCCATGATCAGAACCGTGTGTCCTTCTGCCTTGTAACTGCGTATGGCTGCATTGAGGGCTTCGCTGCCATGGTTATCCAAGTTTGAGTTTGGCTCATCAAGCACCAAAAGCATGGGATCCCCATACATCGCCCGCGCCAGTCCAATCCGTTGAATTTGACCCCCAGATAACCGCCCGCCAGCAGATGACACCCGCGTGTCGTAACCATCGGGGAGCTTCAATATCATATCATGTGCCGCAGCTTTTTTTGCCGCGGCTACAATTTTTTCCGGATCTGCCGTTGATGAGAGCCTTGCAATATTTTCGGCTATTGTCCCGTCAAAGAGCTGGACGCGTTGTGGAAGATAACCGATGTGTTGTCCCAAAATATCGGGTTCATAATTTTCAAGCGATGCCCCATCAAGTCTGATTTTGCCACCTGCTGGACGCCAAACCCCCGTGAGCGCGCGCGCAAGCGTCGATTTTCCCGCTCCAGAAGGACCGATTACACCAACGGCCGAGCCTGATGGGATCTCAAATGAAACGGCGCGAAGTGCTGCCTGCTGTTCACCCGGAGGAATAACAGTCAGCGCTTGCGCTTCAAGCTTGGCCTTGGGACGGGGAAGCGGCGTTCGCGCAGGCTCTGGGGGAACCTCTCCGAGCAGATCTGCAAGGTTATCCCATCCTTTCTGCGCGCGTTGAACCAGCGCCCACTGACCGATCGCCAGTTCGACCGGTGCCAAAGCGCCCTAGCAGAATGGAGCCGGCAATCATCGCGCCCGCGCTGAGTTCATTTTGCAGCACAAGATAGGCCCCGAGCCCCAACATGGCTGATTGCAGCAACATGCGGAAGGTTTTTGTCGACGCCGTAAAGCCGCCGGATAAGTCGCTGCTTTTGAGCTGCTGCTTGAGGGCTTCGCCGCGGGCGATTTGCCAGCGATCAAAAGACGCGCCGGTCATGCCCAGAGCACGGATCATTTCTGCTTCGGTGCGGATATGTGAAGATATGGATTCCGCCTGAAACACGGCTTGATTTGCTTTTGCCAGCGGTTGACGTGAGGATACTTGGTTGAATATTGCGACAACAATCAAAACGGCACCTCCGGCAATACCAAGATAGCCCAGCCATGGATGAAAAATCATAATACCCACCAAGAAAAATGGGGTCCAAGGGATATCAAAGATGGCCATCAGCACAGGTGATGTCATAAGTTTTTGCACGCTTTCCATATCACGCAGTCCCGTTGCTGTTTTTTCGTCCTGCACAAGGGCTGATTTGCGCATCACGGCCTCAAACACCCGCCTGTCCAAACGGTGTTGAAATCGTGCCCCCACGCGGCCCATGACGCGTCCACGGGTATAATCCAAAAGACCCATCATCGCATAAAGAAAAACAACCACAAGTGAGAGCGCAACCAATGTCGCTTCTGACCGGCTGCCAAGGACCCTGTCGTAAACCTGAAGCATGTAAATCGGCCCCGTCAGCATGAGCATATTTACGAAAAAGCTAAAAATTCCGACAAACCATTAAAGTGTCCGGCTTTCTCGACGAATTTGCCTGAGTTCGTCTTGCCCACGCGAAT
>WTIQ01000502.1 GCA_011525185.1 Paracoccaceae bacterium
ACGCCTGAAAAACCATATGTTTTACGTCCGCAAGGCGCAGCGTAAAGCTGTGGTGACAATCCGATAACTCCTCCGTATAAGGCAGCGAAATTCTATCGTTTTAAAGGACGCGGCTCATGGCATTGCAGATTTTTGGTCATAAATCCCCTGACACAGACAGCACAGGCAGCCCCATCATCTGGGCTTGGTATTTGAATGAAGTGAAAGGAATTGCTGCAGAACCAAAACTACTGGGCGAACCCAACACCGAAGCCCAATTTATGCTCGAACGTTGGGGGCTTGATAAACCCGCGCTGCTTGGAGACCTCACTGAGGACACGGGCGTTGTGATTGTGGATACCAACAACCCTGATGAACTCCCCCCAAATATCAATGACGCAAATATTACTGCAATTATAGACCACCATAAACTGGTTGGCGGGCTGGAAACCAAAGGCCCGATTGATATCACTGTGCGGCCTTTGGCCTGTACGGCGACAATTATGATCGATCTTATGGGATCGGATTCAGACAAAATGCCAGACCCGATTAAGGGTGCCGCACTCTCTTGCATTTTGTCAGACACACTTGAATTTCGCAGTCCCACAACCACCGAGCGTGACCGCGCCGTTGCGGAACGCTTGGCCAGTGATCTTGGCATAGAAATATCTGGCTATGCCTCTGAGATGTTTGAAGCAAAATCCGATGTCTCTGCCTTTTCTGACGAAGAGCTATTGCGCATGGATAGCAAAGCATATGCGGTGGGCGAGACGAAATTTCGAGTCTCTGTCTTGGAGACAACAGCACCTTCTTCCATTTTGTCCCGAAAAGACAGCCTTATGTCCGCAATGACGCGGGTGGCCACAGAAGATGATGTGGATCAAGTTCTGCTCTTTGTCGTCGATATCCTAGAAGAAGAAGCCACGCTTCTTGTGCCCAACGATCTTGTCAAATCTGTTGCGGAAAAATCTTTTGGTGCAGCTGTATCGGGCGATAGTGTCGTACTGCCAGGTATTATGAGCCGGAAGAAACAGATCATACCAAACCTTGCCGTATAGGTTTCCTTGCCTATGACCCAGATCATTCAGTCCCTTCAGGAGATTTCCGAACATTATAAAGCCCTTTTCGTAGATCTATGGGGCTGTGTCCATGATGGGGTCACGGCTTATCCAGAGGCAAATAAAGCGCTTGTTCGGTATCGCAAATCGGGTGGTAAGGTTGTCTTGGTGACCAATTCGCCTAAAGCCCGCGCAGGCGTCGAAGTGCAATTACAACACTTTGGCGTTGATCCAGAAGCTTGGGATGCCATTGCGACCTCTGGGGACAGTGCGCGCGCTGCCATGTACCAAGGCGCTGTTGGATCAAGGGTCTATTTTATCGGCGAGCCACGCGATTTACCGTTTTTTGATCCGCTGAGCATTATTGACGATCCTGTGTCGATCAAACGGGTGCCGCTTGAAGAAGCAGAAGGTATTGTCTGCACTGGCCCTTTTGACCCGCAAGCTGATCCACAAGAGATGCGACCTGCCCTGCTTTACGCAAAAAATAAGGGGCTAAAATTTCTATGTGCAAACCCCGACATCGTCGTGGACCGCGGGCATAGCCGCGAGTGGTGTGCGGGCGCTCTCGCGCGTCTTTATTCTGACATTGGTGGTGTTAGCCTCTATTTTGGCAAGCCTCACCCCCCCATTTACGACCTTGCGTATCGGCGCCTTGCAACACTAGATCCTAATATTGGGCTCGAAAGCATCCTTGCTATTGGAGATGGCGCGCAGACAGACATTAGGGGCGCCCTAGGTGAGACGCTTGATTCTCTTTTTATATCTGGTGGATTGGCTGCCTCTGAGACAAAAACTGATGTTCAACCCGATCCTGATGCACTTGCAGCATACCTAGGTGCCGAAAAACAGCATCCAACCTATGCAATCGGCTATTTAAGATAAACTAGCACTTGATTTTCTGCATCTGCAAAGTAATAAAGTTACGCAAGACGTAAGTGAATCGGAAAATAATTACCAAACGGAATCGAGGCTATCATGTTGGACAACCTACCGCGCGGCACAATTTGTATCGAAGATATTGAGATGGGGATGACACGTCACTTGCGCAAAGTCGTGACAGACGAAGACATCGAAATGTTTGCGCAGGTCTCAACCGATCACAACCCAGTGCATATGGATGACGATTATGCGCAAGATACTATTTTCGAAGGCCGCATTGCGCATGGAATGTTAACAGCGGGTCTTATCTCTGCGGTCATCGGCGAGCAGCTGCCAGGTCATGGCACCGTGTACATGGGCCAAACGCTTAAATTCTTAGCCCCTGTGCGACCAGGTGATCAAGTATATGCAGAGGTCAAAGTAATTGATATTGACCTTGCAAAACGGCGCGTAAAGCTTGACTGTCATTGCGCAGTGGATGGCAAACGTGTCCTTGCGGGCGAAGCAATGGTACTTGCCCCCAGCCGAAAATTTGATTGATCTCAATCTCGTCTTGCGTCTGATGGAGGACAAGGCTACCTCAGTCACATGAGGATCATTCGAGATTACACATTTG
>WTIQ01000307.1 GCA_011525185.1 Paracoccaceae bacterium
CCCCAGAAATAGCCTATGACGAAAGCAAGTCCTTGATCGAAAAGTGGCACGAGAAAGGACGCAATATTTATGCGATCACACCACGCTTTGCCCCCACCTCAAGCCCAGAGCAACTCGAAGCTTTGGGTCAACTCTGGGCCCAACATCCAAGTTGTTTGATGCAAACACATCTCAGCGAACAGAAAGAGGAAATCGACTGGGTCGCTTCGCTTTTCCCACAAGCCAAGGGATATTTGGACGTTTATGAGAGCTTTGGACTGCTGGGCAAGCGGGGGCTTTATGGTCATGCGATCCATCTAAGCGATCACGAAATTGACCGTATTACAGAAATCGATGCTGGTTTGGTACATTGCCCGACCTCAAACAGCTTTATCGGATCAGGCCTTTTTGACATGCGGGGGTTGAAACGGAGGGGTATACGGATCGGGCTGGCCACGGATACGGGAGGGGGGTCGAGCTTTTCCATGTTACGCACCATGGCCTCTGCCTATGAAATAGCGCAATTGCGAGGCGAGGCGTTACATCCCTCTGAGCTCCTTTATTTGGCCACCTTGGGATCCGCAGAGGCCCTCCATCAAAGCGCGTCTGTCGGGTCGCTGGAGATCGGTAAATACGCAGACTTTGTCATCATGGACCTTCACTCTACGCCTGCCATTTCACAGCGAAGCACTCAAGCCGATGATATTTGGGAAGCCCTCTTTGCAACCATCATGATGGGGGACGACCGCGCCATAAAAGATGTCTGGATTGCTGGGCGCTCGCAAAAAGCGGAGAAAGCCTAAGCCGCGTTTGCCTCGAGCAGACGTTGACCTGCTTCGCACATGCGCTTTACGCTCTTTTTACAATAAGAAAAATTGAACAATCAGATGGCTGAAAGAAAACTCTATTTCCCCCAAAATAATGAGGAACGCGCAATATTGAACGACATTTTAGAATGTCGCCGCCGTCACCAAGATATCATTTTAGAACGCGAAAAAGCATTACGAAAAAGAGGTAAAAATAGAAGAGCTTGGCTCAACATCGCCCTTGAACTGTTTGCTCACCGGGCCCTTGAAGCTTGGGTTAAACTGAATGACTCTGTTGCTCCACCGCCTAAAGATTATTTGAAGCAATACGATATTTCTCCTCGCCTATTTGAAGAGTGCAAAACACCTCCGAAATATAGAATACGACCTTATAATTTATTAAGAGAATATTACCGACTTTCTCATTTTGCTCCTGAAGTATTTTCCGAACCCGGTCTTAACATATTAGACTTATCTTCTGGCTCTTGTGCTAACCACGAAATTTTGAGCACCCTTGGCCATCAAGTGACTTTAGCAGATTTTCAGTCTGCAGAAAATAGCAAGGGGCCTTTTTTTCCTTTCTGGGAGCATTACGGCATTGAGCCGAAGTTTTTTGACGGCCGAACGCCACCCTTTGATTTTGGGACAACTAAATTTGATTTGGTGCTATGTAATCAATCAATAAACTTTTATTGTGAACAGGACGATTATCCAAAATTCATTCCTGAAATATGCCGCTTATCTCGTAAAAAAGTTGTTATCGTTTCCAACGCACAATTAGATAACGCAAGCAGAGAGAGAAACATCATTAAAATACCTAAACTCGAAAATTTGCATGGGTGGTCCGTAACAGAGGATATTTGTCCAGAAACTTTGCTGCCAAGCCTGCTTTTGCAGACTTCACTAGAGTTATAGGTGAGGACACGTCAGACGACTCTTTCAACTCCGAAATGGAAAGCATGTCAGCCTGTGTCCACCCAGGCAAACACATTGTGCGTGCTCTAAGTAATTTAGAAACCAACGCTATCGAACAACGTTATCCATAATTCTGGCTACGGCAGAGCGTAAAAGAGCATCGAATTGACCCCCCAAGGTTCTAGGCCATCAGAGCTTCGACCAGCTTATTTTGTTGATGAATAAGGTGTGATACGTCGACGTTCGTCAATTGACCATCTCGCACGATTTGACGCCCCTCTACCAAAAGATGCTTGACGCGCGACGGTCCTGCAAGAACGAGCGCCGCTGGGTCCCAACTTCCTGCAAGTTCCACGCAGTGCGTGTCCCAAATTGCGATATCGGCGCGCGCGCCAACGGCAATGCGACCACACTCTGGCCTCCCTAAAACATCAGCCCCCCCGCGCGTTGCAATCTCAAGCGCTTCACGAGCGCTCATAGCATCAGCGCCATTTTGCACCCGCTGCAACAACATGGATTGACGCGCCTCTTGGATCATATTGCCAATGTCATTGCTTGCAGAGCCATCCACACCGAGGCCAACCTTTACACCGCGGTCCCGCATCGCGCGAACAGGGGCAATGCCAGACCCAAGGCGGCAATTTGAACAGGGACAATGGGCAACACCTGTGCCAGTGCGCGCAAATAATGTTTGTTCACTTGCATCCAACTTGACGCAATGGGCATGCCAGACATCATCTCCCGTCCAGCCAAGGTCTTGTGCATATTGACCCGGCCGACAGCCAAATTTTTCCAATGAATAGGCCACATCCTCATCATTCTCAGCCAGATG
>WTIQ01000362.1 GCA_011525185.1 Paracoccaceae bacterium
GCTCAAGAAAATGCGCAATGCCGTTTTGTTCAATGGTCTCGTGACGCCCGCCTGTTTTGATCCAAATACCAACCGAGGCGGATTGAAGGCCTGGCATATGTTCCGTGACCACATGAAAGCCATTTGGCAAAATGCTATGTTCAACACTCACGAGGCTATCCGTTCCTTAATTAGTGCTTCAAGGGCAGAGAGATCGTTCTCTATGCGCGTGACACGTTCTGTCCGATCATAAAGATCAGACATACGCGCGGGTAAAGGCGGATGCAAGCCGCTTGCTTGCTCAACAGCGCTTGGAAATTTCGCGGGATGAGCGGTTGCCAAGGTCACCATCGGTGACTGGCTCTCTGTGTTTTGCTCAGCCACATAGACCCCAATTGCAGAATGGGGGCAGAGCAATTCTCCCGTCTCTGCATAGATGCGCTTTATCGTAGAGAGTGTTGCGGCTTCGCTCGCTGAACCCGAGGTAAAGTGCTGTTTGAGTGTCTTCATAATGCCTTGGGACAAGGACACGCGACCGGTTGTAGAAAACTCCTCCATAAGCGCTGCAACCGCTGCGCCGTCGCGCTCGTAGGCATCAAAGAGAGCCCGCTCAAAGTTTGAGCTGATTTGAATGTCCATTGAGGGGCTAATCGATGGTAGAACCGTCCCTTGTTCATAGGCACCATTTGTCAGGCAGCGGTGGAGAATATCATTTTGGTTCGTGGCAATGACCAGCTTGTCGATGCTCAGCCCCATGCGTTTTGCGATATAGCCTGCGAAAATGTCTCCAAAGTTACCTGTGGGCACCGTAAAGCTGATGCTGCGATCTGGTGCACCAAGGGAGACAGCAGAGGAAAAGTAATAGACCACCTGCGCCAGTACCCGCGCCCAGTTGATCGAATTTACGCCAGCAAGTTGCACAGCATCGCGGAATGCAAAGTCGTTGAACATGTCTTTTAGGCGGTTTTGACAATCATCAAATGTCCCCTCAACAGCAAGCGCATGTACATTTGCTTCGCTGGGCGTTGTCATCTGGCGGCGCTGGACTTCAGAGACGCGCCCATCTGGAAACAGAATAAAGACATCCACAGCGTCTAATCCGCGAAAGGCTTCAATCGCCGCGCTGCCCGTATCGCCGCTGGTCGCCCCTACAATTGTGACCCGTTCTCCCCGACGTTTGAGAGAGACTTGAAACATTTGTCCAATCAGCTGCATCGCAAAATCTTTGAAGGCGAGCGTTGGACCGTGGAAGAGTTCGAGTAAAAAGTGGTTTTGCTCTAGCTGCACCAAAGGAGCGAGCGCGCTATGGCCAAAGCCTGCGTAGGCTTTTTCAATGATGTCTTGAAAGTCGCTGTCGCTAAAGGTGTCACCTATAAAAGGTTTCATGACGCGAAAGGCAATCTCTTCATAGGGCAGAGCGCGCATTGCGCGAATTTCATCTGGGGAAAGCGTTGGGATCGTTTCGGGCACGTACAAGCCACCATCTTTTGCCAACCCCGTGAGCATTGTATCTTCGAAATTTAGGTGCGGCGCCGAACCGCGAGTTGAAATGTAATGCATCAAAGGGGTCCTTTGTTCGTTCTGCGCATACGCCAAATGAAAATCAGGCTCATAATGGACCAAACAGCGGCGAGTGAAAACCATGTCATCGCATATTGGAAGTGATCGTTGGGTATGCCTTGGGTGCTGACGGGCAGGGGGGTGACTGCTGGATCAGCTGGCGTCACCTCCCGCGCGACGATTAAAATAGGGTCTGTACCTAAGTGTGCGGCGAGCGCGTCAATATCGCGGGCAAACCAGATGTTGCCTTGAATGTCAGGGTCTGGGGTGTAACTGTCGATTTCGTCGGGCCAATGGAGGTTGCCCAAAACGCTGATCTGACGATCTTCTGCGGCTGTCATGGGAGCCTCTGTCTTGATGAACCCGCGGTCCACTAAAATTCGGCGATCTTCGATAATGAGCGGGGAAATGATCCGATAGCCTGCTCCGATATGTTTCTGACTGGCCAGCACTCTGACGTAGGTTTCCCCTAGCGCTCCTGTGACGCTGACAGCACTAAACTTGTGTTCTTGGACCGTAGGGCGGATGGGCAGCGTAATTGGATCAGCATAAATTTTTTCAGAAATTTCGGTTAGGATCCCTTGTTTCCACGTCAGTCTGTCAAGCTGCCATTTCCCCAGCCACAGCAGAATTGCTGTTCCCATCACAGCGATGACCAAGATAAAACTGAGTTGTCGCACAGTCGGTTGTCCTAAATCCCAAGAAAAAAGCGCACAGAGTTGCGCGCTTTCTTGTATTCGTTTTGAGTGATGTCAAGCCTAAGCTTAGCCGCCCCAAATATAAACAGCGGCAAAGAGGAAGAGCCAAACAACATCCACAAAGTGCCAATACCACGCAGCCGCTTCAAAGCCGAGGTGTGACTTGGCGGTGAAGTGACCCTTCATCACGCGCAGTAAGCAAATCGCTAGAAAGATTGTGCCAACGATCACATGAAAGCCATGAAAGCCCGTGGCCATGAAAAAGTTTGCGCCATAGATATTCCCTGAAAAGCTA
>WTIQ01000164.1 GCA_011525185.1 Paracoccaceae bacterium
TCACCGCCGATGATGCCCTGACCTTCAACCACATCATCGACTACGCATTCGACCCGGCCAGTGGCAACATGACCGGCATGGTTCTGAATGAGGGCCGGGAGGACCAGTTCTTCCATCGCTACGAATACGATGAGGACCAACGCCAGACCGCTGCCTACAGCTCCACGGACGGTGAAATCTGGCACCGGGATGTGCAATCCGAATTCTATGACCATGGACAGACCAAACGCATCGACCTCGGACATTACGGCATCCAGGGGGTCGACTACACCTACAACCTCCATGGCCACCTGACCGCCATCAACCTGCCCACGGGCAATCCAGAGGATGACCCTGGGCAGGATGGCGATGCCGCAGGCCCGCGCCCCTGGGTTGCCAGGGATGCCTTCGCGATGCAAATCAGCCATTACGATGGCGATTTCAACCGTTCCGGGTCCCCCTTTGAAGACGGTGTTTCGATTCGGAGGCCGCACAACTACTACGACGGAAACATCGCGGCCACGAGCTGGCACCAAGCGCACCTCACGGGCGATGCCGGCATCGCGGAAACGGTCAGTCATGCGTACGTGGTCGATGAGCTGAACCGGTTGCGCAGTGCGGGATGGGCCACCCTGTCATCCTCCGCTTGGACGGAAAGTGATGCGTACTCCACGGAGTATGACTACGACCCCAACACCAACCTGACCGCCCTGCACCGGAACGCTGCGGACGGCACGCCCCTGGACGATTTGACGTACACCTACAACGAAGGGAACAACCAATTGAACCACGTCACGGACGATGCAGGCGAGGTCTCGGAAGGCATCGACGTCGACACCCAGACGGCCGACAACTACGCCTATGATCTGGATGGTCGCCTCGTCGCCAGCGATGCGGATGGCCACTCCATGACCTGGAACTCCAGCGACAAACTCACGTTGCTGGAGAAGACCGACGCCGACAACCTGCAATTCCGCTATGACGCCGGCATGAACCGGGTCATCAAGATGGAAGGGTCCAGCAGCCATGCCACCTATACCCTGCGGGACGCCACGGGATCTCCCCTCGCCTACTACCGAATGAATGAGGACGGAACCATCCAACTCTCCTCCTTCATCACCAGTTCAGGACAGTACCAACCGCACGAGGATGTCGGATTCGCTGTCGCCACTCCAGCTTCGGCGTTCACAAGACGCGTGGGCGAAAGGACACTGGAACTGCGAGACCATCTGCAATCCGTCAGAGCGTCCGTCAGCGATGCCACAGCCTCCACCCCTTCCTCTTCGTCAGGGACCCCTGTCCCCTCCGACTTCACCACCATTGCCTTGTCGGCTCAAGACCATTTCCCATACGGGATGCCCACACCCAATCGCTCCGTTCAGGATTCGGGCTCCTACCGGTTCGGCTTCAACGGTCAGGAAAAAGTGGACGAAATCGCTGGAGCGGGCAACCACAACACTGCCCCTTACTGGGAGTATGATACACGGCTTGGTCGGCGATGGAACCTCGACCCAAAACCCGCCAACTCAAGAAGCAATTATGCAGCATTTGCATCGAACCCCATCATCTTCAGTGATCATCTGGGAGATACCATCCGGGCCTCTTCTGAAGAATCAGCCAGTCGGATGATGACTCAAATCGAGGTGTCGCTCGGACAGGCTGAAGGAATGGAGAACGTACATGCCTTGTTCCAGTTTGAAGAAGACAACAGGACACTGAAGCCAATCAGTGAAGATGACTTTGTTGAAGCCATGCGCAACAGTGAGCTTTCCAGTGACCAGCAAAGTCTGGCATATTCGCTGTACGCTCTCACAAACCACAACGACTTGCATGTGGTGACCTTATTGAAGGCAGGCGAGGAATTGAGCCATGAATACCAGAAAAGCCATTACAGAACTGCAGCAGAGGTCATAGAAAAAACAGGAGGCGGTGTCAATTGGAATCAGGAAATAGAAGGGGCGGAGCATCGAACTGTTCATTCAGTAGTTGTCATCGACCATGTGCATACGCCGGACTCGCATGGAGACATGCTTCCCAACGGGACCACAGTTGAAAATACCCCCTTAGCCAAATATGAAGCGCAACGCAACATGGTTTCCAGAGACTATATACCTGGCCAAGTTTTTGTCCATGAACTAATTGGGCATGGCGGGGCCCGTTCCTTAGGACATGGTGATCACACGGACGCAATTCGAATGGAAAACGTCCTTTTGCGAATCCACAGTCAAGAATACTGGAGGGTAGGACTTCATCATTCGGAAGCGATCAGGGATTTCAATTCACAGGGGGTCCCGAGATGGGCGACCATTCCGGCATCGATGCAAGAGAGAATCAATGACTGATTTACGCCATCGCTCACCCCATTCTATTTCCTACTGCGACCGAGACATCCCATTGAACTCAGAAAAGCACGCATAACACACCTTGCCACATCAACCCCAAGCCTCTTGCGTGTGCTTGCCAAAAAATCCAGAGTCGGTCCTACTTTGAGGACATGAGAACCCTGCGCTGCCTCGCGGGCCTGATGGCGGGCCTTTCCATCCTTGTCACCAC
>WTIQ01000016.1 GCA_011525185.1 Paracoccaceae bacterium
GTTATTTAGAGATACGAGCTTCGGTTTGCCATCTGTTAATTATTCAAAAGAAATTAAACACGGGCCTGAATTGACGAACAAAAATCAAAATTTCATTCTTCAAGGGTATAAATTCAGCGTTTATACAGGCATCGTGTGTCTTGTTCTTCATTCAAAAAAAGCCACTTTCCAGTATCAAGAATGCAACCCATTTGAAAACCAATCCGACTGCCTTCATCCATTTCAGCGGGTGCCTTGTCTGTCTCACAATGGACATGTGATCTTTGAGACAAATGCAATAACGCGGTATTTGGATCGTGTCCTCCCCAATCCCCTCTTGCAACCAAACTCGCCCTTTGAGATGGCAAAAATGGAGCAGATCATTTCAATCATCGACCAATATGCCTATTGGCCTATGATCAGAGAAGTTTTTGAACATCGTGTCTTTCGACCCAAGGAAGGCCTCGTTGGGGATGAAGCTGTGATCCGAGACGACCTTGTAAAATCACACAAAATTCTCAACGTTTTTGAGTATATGGCTGGCCATGCGCCTGTTTTGGATGCGCAAAATTTCACCCTAGCAGACCTTCATCTCGAACCCATATTGGATTACTTTCAACGCGCACCAGAGGGAAGAGACGCGCTCTCATGCTATCCCAGATTATCCCGCTGGTTTGATCATAATGCGCAAACAGAGATGATGCAGGACACTGATCCTGAATTTTAGGAACAGTGGTGCATAATAGCAAAAAATCGCGAGAACATTCTGCCCGCTATCAGCACAAGGCTGGGCCCGGCATGCCTCTGGCAGGCTGGCTCTCGTTACTGCAATGACATGCAGGTATTGAGAAGCTTCGTTTTGCCCAGTTTTTGATAAAACCCAGCGAACTCCCCAAAACCCCCGAAATGCATAGCATTTCAATGACCTCTGCATGCTAGAAACACTAGCCAAAACACCGCACTCGGTGGCGCCAACTGCCCGCGCCTGCCTGCCCCCTCGGCAGGCGCGGGCCTCATTTCTAAATGGGAAAAGCGTTATGCAGAGATCTTTAAGAGCAATGTTATGCAGAAGTCTTTGTACTTCAGCGTGATCCTTGACTCCAGGTCAATCACTCCAAACAGGCAAGCTTGCGCTTGTCTTGCGTCCTCAGTAGGGTTTCAGGGCGTAACAAGGGAAGGGCAGACTTTGGACTGGCAAAACGAAATAACTCAGGCAGCAGAGCGCATCGCGCCCCACATCGTCACAACGCCAACCGTGCGATCAAAGAGCCTCAACCTCCCCTACGCGGTTGAGTTGAAATTCGAACAGATGCAACACACAGGGAGCTTTAAGGCCCGTGGTGCCTTTAACACGCTTCTCAGCGAAGACGTTCCAGAGGCAGGTCTGGTCGCCGCATCAGGTGGCAACCATGGGGCTGCAGTGGCCTATGCCGCGCATCAGTTGGGACACCCTGCCCGCATTTATGTCCCAGAAGCAGCAGGCCCGTCCAAAATAAACCTGATCCGTCAGACAGGGGCAGATCTAAAGGTCGTACCGGGCCTCTATGCCGAAGCCCTCAGCGCCGCTCAGGCGTGGGAGGCCAAAACGGGAGCAGGACAGGTCCACGCCTATGACGCGGTTGCAACGATTGCAGGTCAAGGCACGCTTGCCCGTGAGTGGGAGGTACAAGGCTTAGAAGCAGATACGCTTTTGATCGCTGTTGGCGGAGGAGGCTTGGTTGCTGGTGCTTTGGCGTGGTTTGGGAAATGCAAGAAGATTGTTGCGGTCGAACCTCAGACCAGCTGTGCGCTCCATTCAGCACTTGATCACGGCGCGCCTGTGGATGTGGAGGTCTCTGGCATTGCCGCAAATGCCTTGGGCGCAAAACGCATTGGTCAGATGTGCTTTGATTTGTCTATCAAACACAATGTGACCTCCGTTCTGGTCAGTGATGAAGAGATCAAACAGGCGCAGGAAAAACTATGGAGCGCCCATCGCGCCTATGTCGAACCTGCAGGGGCAACCGCACTCGCCGCACTCCTTAGTGGGGCCTATGTCCCTCAAGAGGGCGAAAAATTAGCGGTTTTGGTGTGCGGTGCCAATGTCGCCTCTGACCCGTTTGCCTCACCTGTGCAGCCAGAAGCCTAGTAAATTTTTGGCACGTAAAGATCATCGGGCAAAACTTGCCGCTCATAATCGGGATTAAAGACCCGATCAGGCAGTGAGACCTTTTCGTTTGGCACCTCCTTATAAGGAATTTGGCTAAGGATATGTTCGATACAATTCAGCCGTTCGCGTTTTTTATCGTTTCCTTCCACGATATACCAAGGCGCTTCGGGAATATTGGTGCGGGCAAACATGTCTTCCTTGGCTTTTGTATATTGCTCCCAGCGAATACGACTTTCTAAATCCATTGCTGAAAGCTTCCACTGTTTCATCGGATCATGTATCCGCATAAGAAAGCGCAATTGCTGTTCTTCGTCAGAAATCGAAAACCAATATTTGAGCAGTATAATTCCAGAGCGCAGCAACATTCGTTCGAATTCAGGAACATCGCGGAAAAATTGTT
>WTIQ01000176.1 GCA_011525185.1 Paracoccaceae bacterium
GTTACGCGACAAGAAATCCCAATATAGATAATTGAACGGACAGGCCTCGGGTCCATTTTTTTGCGCTACTTTATAGCGACACGATTTGCAGTAATTTGACATCTTGTTAATATAGCTGCCCCCTGCGGCATAGGGTTTGCTTGCCAAATAGCCGCCATCCGCAAACAAAACCATGCCCGAAACATTGGGCAACTCTACCCATTCATAAGCATCTGCGTAGACCACCAGAAACCATTCGTTGACCTCTTTGGGCGTCAGGCCCGCAATCAGGGCAAAGTTGCCCAGTACCATGAGGCGTTGAATATGGTGCGCATAGGCATTTTCACGGGTTTCCTCAATGCATTGCCTCAGGCAATTCATCTCGGTCTCCCCCGTCCAGTAAAAGGCGGGTAGAGGTCTATCCGCATTGAAAAAGTTCTCGTGCTCATATCCTGGCATTTTTAGCCAATAGATACCGCGCACATATTCGCGCCACCCGATGATCTGACGAATAAACCCTTCGACCGCATTGAGCGGGGCCGCGCCTTGGTGATAGGCCTCCTCAGCCGCCTCCACACATTCGAGAGGCAACAGCAAACCGCAATTGAGGTATAAGCCGATATGGGCGTGATACATCCAAGGTTCACCCTCAACCATGGCGTCCTGATAATCCCCAAAATGCACAAGCCGCTCGTTGATAAATTGCTTTAACGCGGCAAGAGCTTGCCCGCGCGTCACCGCATAGTGAAACGGCTCTAGATCACCAAAATGATCGTCAAAATGCTGAGCAACCAGTTCTAGCACCTCACGGGTGATTACATCGGGCGATTGTGAATAGGGCTTTGGAACGCAAAGACCCTCTTTGGGTGGTTTGCGATTTTCCGCGTCATAATTCCACTGACCGCCAATGGGTCCAGTTTGATCCATCAAGACGGAATAACGTTGGCGCATCTCACGATAAAAATACTCCATGCGCGGCTGCTTGCGTCCCTCTGCCCAAAGTCGAAAACTCTCGGGTTCGCATAAAACGCGATGATCTGGCCGTAGCTCTACATTGATGTGAAGATCGCGCTGCCAGCGCTTTACCTCTTGCAAAACGCGAAACTCACCTGGGTGGGTCACGATAATTTTTTCATATGACTGCGTGTTCAAGACCTCTAGCAAACAGTCGGTGAACCCTATTTTCCCCGTTGTCTCAGGAAGGGTTTTATAAATCACCCTTATCCCTGCCTCACGCAGTTCTTGGGCAAAATGGCGCATGGCGGAAAAGAGAAACGCAATTTTCTTTTTATGATGGGGTACCTGACGTGCTTCCCCCATAACCTCAACCATAAGAACCGCATCTCTGCTCTTATCAAAGCCCTCCAAAGACGACAGGCTCTGTGAGAGTTGATCGGCAAAGATAAACGTAAGTGATCCCAAACTATGTTCCCGTATCAAAAAGACTGGTCTATGCGGGAGTTAGTGCGCAAGCCTGCGCTGTCCAACTGGGTTTGCAGCTTGCTGACTCAGCGCATAATCCATGGTATTCACGACATTTTGAGACGGAAAGAGCTGCATTTTTCTGCGAAACGTTGTCAGATGCATCATGCCGCACTACGTTTCCACTCATAATTTGAATAACACATGTGAACGATCTGGAGGTTGCCCCATGTCACTCAAAAAACTGCTCATCGCCGTTGGTATTACATCGACACTCATAACAGGGACAGCCTATGCGCACGAAGATGTCAAAAACGAAGCTGTAAAGGCGCGGATGATGGCTATGGGCAAGATGGGGGGCAGTATGAAACTCTTGGGGGGCATGATGAAGGGCCAAGTTGAGTTCGACGCAGCTCAGGCGCAAATGGCGGTGCAAACCATCCAAGATATGGCAGCGAAAACGCCTGCCCTCTTTAAAATGCCTGAAATGGATCCGAAATCCGAAGCAACACTCTCAATCTGGGACAACTACCACGATTTTGTGTTGAAGGCCCAAACTCTTGAACAGGCAGCGGGTGCCGTCAAAGCCTCTATCACTTCTGCGAGTGATCTTGGTGCGGTGATGGGTGCGCTTGGTAAAAATTGCAAATCCTGTCATTCAAATTATAAGAAATAAGATTTTGGCCAAGCCAATCATTGACATGTGATGAAGCGGCTCGCATTTATACTCGTCCTTACCTTGAGCGCCTTAACGCTAATGGGCCTGTGGCTCAGCCGACCAAATTATAGCTCGGTCGATTTGAACATGTCAGACACTGGGGACCCAGAACAGGGCCGTTATATTTACATCGCCTCAGGTTGCGCGAGTTGTCATATTGAAAAAGGCTCATCCGATAAGTTTACGCTTGCGGGGGGGCAGAACTTTGTCACTGATTTTGGAGTTTTTTACGCCCCCAATATCTCCATGAGTAAGGAACATGGTATTGGAAACTGGTCCTTGGATGATTTTTCGAATGCCGTTCGACAGGGCATAAACCCTCAGGGACAACACTACTTTCCCGCCTTTCCTTATGTGGCCTATTCCAAAATGACAGACCAAGATCTCATTGATCTATGGGCGTTTT
>WTIQ01000418.1 GCA_011525185.1 Paracoccaceae bacterium
TGCGACCCACTGATTAAAAGTCAGTTGCTCTACCAACTGAGCTAACGGCCCACTAGAGGCGCTGTTTAGAAACCGTTGCGGCAATGGTCAAGCCCTAATACGAATAAATCCACGCGAATGCTGGATTCCCTTGGCCGCAGGCTTTATATCGCCCCTATGTCGCAGAATACACAAAATACGTTGCCGTTTATGAAGATGCATGGGTTGGGAAATGACTTTGTTGTCATTGATGCCCGTGCGCGCGACCATGATCTAAGCGCTGAGCTGGTCAAGCGCATTGCAGACCGTAACCGTGGTGTTGGCTTTGACCAACTTGCCATCATTGAAAAAGGAGAGAGGGATGCGCATCTCACCTTTTACAATGCGGATGGTTCGATGTCGTCGGCCTGCGGAAATGCAACGCGCTGTGTAGCGCGCTATTTGATGGATGAAAGCGGCGCTGAGGCACTCTCGATCAGCACAGATCACGGACTGCTTGAGGCAAAAGATGTTGGTCAGGGTCTCACGTCGGTGAATATGGGACACCCTACGTGGGAGTGGCAGGCGATCCCGTTGTCACAAGAGGTCGATACCCTGCACCTCCCGATAGAGGGGGACCCTGTCGCCACCAATATGGGCAATCCTCATTGCACCTTTTTTGTCAAGGACGCCGAGGCGGTTGATCTTGCAAAAAGTGCCGCGCCTTTGGAGTATCATCCTCTTTTTCCAGAGCGCACGAATGTACAATTTGCCTCTCTTATCGGGGAAAATCATCTTAGGATGCGCGTCTGGGAGCGTGGCACTGGCATCACTTTGGCCTCTGGCTCCTCCTCTTGTGCGACGCTGGTTGCGGCCGCCCGTCGTGGTCTCACGGGCAAGCAGGCCCGCATTGATCTTGATGGCGGATCGCTCAATATCGATTGGAGTGACGAGGGCGTGTGGCTGACAGGGCCAACCGAACATGTCTTTTCTGGTAGATTTACCGATGATTTTCTAACAGGTGGCAGATGAGCAAACCGCCCCTTTTTTCCACGCTGGGGTGCCGTCTGAACGCCTATGAAAGCGAAGCGATGAAAGCGCTAGCCGAGACTTCAGGTGTTGAAAATATCATGATCGTCAACACCTGTGCTGTGACCGCTGAGGCAGTGCGCAAATCGCGCCAAGAAATTCGACAGCTCAAGCGAGAGAACCCTGATCGACCGCTCATTGTCACAGGCTGTGCCGCGCAGATTGATCCTGCACAATTTACACAGATGCCAGAAGTCGATCATGTCCTTGGCAACCGCGAAAAGCTGGACCCAAAAGTGTGGGAGGGTCTTGGAGCGGATTTCATTGGCGACACTGAAAAAGTGCAGGTGGACGATATTATGTCCGTCCAAGACACTGCAAGTCACCTAATCGATGGCTTTGGAACCCGAAGCCGCGCCTATGTGCAGGTGCAAAATGGCTGTGATCACCGATGCACCTTTTGCATTATCCCCTATGGTCGAGGTAATTCGCGTTCGGTCGCGGCTGGGGTGGTGGTCGATCAAATCAAGCGGTTGGTGGATAAGGGATATAATGAAGTGGTGCTCACGGGTGTGGACCTCACCAGTTGGGGCGCGGATTTGCCAGGGCAACCGCGTTTTGGTGATTTGGTGATGCGCATCCTCAAACTGGTTCCAGACCTTCCCCGTTTGCGGATCAGCAGCATTGATAGTATCGAAGTGGATGAAAACCTGCTTCAGGCCATTGCCACAGAAGCGCGATTGATGCCCCACCTCCATCTTAGCTTGCAGCATGGCGATAATCTGATCCTGAAACGCATGAAACGTCGCCATCAGCGCGAGGATGCCATTGCATTTTGTGAAGAAGCCCGCAGGCTACGCCCCAATATCACCTTTGGCGCAGATATTATCGCAGGCTTTCCGACCGAAACAGCAGAACATTTTGAAAATTCACTGGCCCTTGTCAAAGACTGTGATCTGACATGGCTTCATGTGTTTCCCTATTCGCCGCGCGAAGGCACGCCCGCGGCACGCATGCCCCAAGTGAACGGCTCTGAAATCAAGTCGCGTGCGGCGCAGCTTAGAGCCTTGGGCAAAGCACAGGTTGAGGCGCATCTGAACGCCCAGCTTGGTCAAACCCATCATATTTTGATGGAAAGCCCAAACATGGGCCGAACCGAGCAATTTAGCGAAACAGTGTTTGACACCCCTCAAATTGAGGGCAACATTGTCACGGCCATTATCTCTGGTCGCGCACAGCATCAGCTGACGGCTTCTTTATGAATAGTCCCATCCTCTACAGTTTCCGCCGGTGCCCCTATGCGATCCGGGCACGCCTTGCATTGGCCTCTAGTCAAGTAGAGGTTGAATTACGTGAAATTCTGCTGCGGGACAAAGCAGCAGCCTTTCTCAAGGCGTCCCCCTCACAGACTGTCCCCACTCTTGTTCTTTCAGACACTGTGATTGATGAGAGTTATGATATCATGCACTGGGCGTTGACACAGTACGATCCCGAGCACTGGTTAGACGAACCAGACACAGGGAGAGAGCTTGTCACCTATGCCGATGGCCCTTTCAAACAGGCCCTTGATCGCACAAAATATGCGTCTCGCGACCCGGATCAGTCGATGAGCGATAACCGCGACAAGGCCTCAGCGTTTTTGTATCGTCTTGATGAGCAGCTTGCCCAAAATGGCTATCTCTTCGGGTCTAAGACACGGCTGAGTGATATGGCTATCCTGCCCTTTGTGCGACAGTTCGCCTTTATCGACAAAGCATGGTTTGATGCGCAACCTTGGCCACATCTCAAGACATGGCTGGAGGGTTTTCTTGCCTCAGAGCTCTTTTTGTCGGTGATGGAGAAATATCCCAAATGGCAGGAGGGAGATGGTAAGACCCTCTTTCCGGCTGCTTAAATGGACCCACCTCGTCAAATTAAAATGACAAAAGCATTTTTTTGCAAAGAGTTTTATCCGAAGCGCTTGCGTTAGGCGGCATCCTTTTGCAGCAGAAGGACCTCTGCAAAATAGAAACAATAGCAAAAACACCCCGCCCGGTGGCACCACCGGGCCGCGCCTGCCTGCCCCATCGGCAGGCGCGGCACGGGCGGCCTCACGGCCTTTTTCGATGAAATGTGCGCGATATATGGCATTGTGATGGTCTGTTTCCTGATACTGATGGGGTGTCAGCGAGACTGAGAGGATCGGCACGCTCGTGTCTAACCCAACCCGCATCAGCCCATCGACCACGCTTTGTGCGACAAAATCATGGCGATAGATCCCGCCATCCACCACAAAGGCCGCGCAGGCAATAGCCGCGTAACGCCCTGTTTGTGCAAGCTCTTGTGCCATCAACGGGAGCTCAAAAGCTCCTGGCACCGTGTACACATCCACGTGCTCTGACGGGATGATCTCACAAAACCCTAGCAAGGCTTGATCGACAATATCAGCATGCCAATTTGCTTTAACAAAGGCGTATCGGGTGTGTGTCATCTTCTTTCTCCTTTTGTTCAACAACACGTTCACCCAAGGCTAAAGACGATGAGAAAGGCGCAGAAACTCTACACCCTCATCCATCGCTCTCTTTCATCCGGACTATCACCGTCGGCTCTGGCCTCGCACCAGATCTGCTGTCACCCCACTAAGGGGCCGCTCGTGGGCTTGTGGGAGCTTTCCCACATACCACCGGTGGGGAGTTTCACCCCGCCCTGAGAACACCTAAAGCTTGTCAAAAATGATAAGCCATGACAAGGGTTGAGCGAATAATCGGAGCCTTAGTGATGCACCCAAACCCCATTTTTAGAAAAACAGATCACGCAAAAAGTCTGGATTTGGTTCGCAAGATTAGTTTTGGCGCTTTGCTCACACAGGGTGAGGACCTCCCCCATGTTGCCCATATTCCCTTTTTGATGGATGAGGCATCCGAAACAATTGAGCTACATTTGGTGCGCTCCAATCCAATTGCGCGTCAATTGACGACAGGGGAGCGGCCCGCAAAACTTATCATCAATGGCCCCCATAGCTACATCTCTCCCGATTGGTACGGCATAGAGGATCAAGTACCCACGTGGAATTACGTGGCGGTCCATCTCACAGGAACCCTCTCGCTCATGCCACAGAGTGATATGCACGTTGTGCTTGAGCGTCTGTCCGAGGCCTTTGAACAGCGGTTAACGCCAAAACCCGTGTGGAAAATGGACAAGCTCACTGAGAGCAGCAAGGAAAAACTGATGCGCCAGATCGTGCCCTGCCTCTTTCATATTTCGCAGATCGACAGCACGTGGAAACTTGGTCAAAACAAACCTGAAGACGCGCGCATGGGTGCCGCAGAAGGCCTTAAAACCTATAGACTAGGCGTTGAAACCGAGACACTCTCAAATTGGATGAAAACTGTCCCCTTATGACAAAATTAGAGAATTCAAAATATCATTGAATTCACTTGGAGGAGCCATGAGCATGAAACTGATCTTTTCCCCAGCCTCGCCTTTTGTGCGAAAAGTTCGCGTGATGATTTACGAGTGCGGATTGACGCAAAGCGTTGAGCTTGTGCCCGTAAAGACAACCGCGCTCGCGACTGATCCGCTGGCTTTAAATGCCAACCCACTGGGCAAAATTCCAGCACTTGTGGTGAATGAGAGCACGACACTCTTTGATAGCCGCGTGATTTGTCGATACCTTGATGATCGCGCAAATGCAGGGCTTTATCCTCAGGCGACCCTTTGGGAGGTTCTCACCCTTGAAGCGCTGGCGGATGGTATACTGGAGGCCGCTGTTGCGATGGTTTACGAGGCGCGCCTCAGACCAGAAGAACAACAATCACAGGCTTGGGTAGACGCGCAATGGGGCAAGATCACAAAGTCCCTCGATGCCCTTGATGCTCAACGCTTTCCCATGCTGGAGGGCGCGGTTAATTTTGCTCAATTGAGCATCGCATGCGCGCTCGGCTACCTCGATTTTCGCCATGATGGACGCAAATGGCGAGACGGGCGAGCATGGCTTACCGATTGGAACGATGCAATGCAGGATCGTCCATCGCTTAGCACCACGCTTCCCAGCGACTGACTTTGGCGCAGCAGTCTACCCCTGAAGGGCTTTGACCACAACGCCACCTTCATCACGCGCCTGCATCGCCAGAGCAGCGGCATGGGCCGCAGCGGCTGTCGTGTAATAGGGAATTTTGTCATAAAGCGCGACCGAGCGGATATCGCGGCTATCTTCAACCGCTTGCGCCCCCTCGGTTGTGTTCATCACAAGGCAAACGTCTCCGTTTTTGAGCATATCGTAAATATTGGGACGTCCCTCATACATCTTGTTGGTGATCTCGCATTGAATACCGTGCTCACCCAAGAAAGCCGCCGTTCCACGTGTCGCAACAAGCTCAAAGCCTTGATCGACCAATATTTGCGCGGTTTGCACAAGCTGGGCCGTTTTGTCATCATCTTTGATCGAGAAAAAGACTTTCCCAACACCCTCTTGGGACGCATCTGGCAAATCCATACCGGCGCCCATTTGCGCCTTGAGAAAGGCGCGGGCAAAACTTTTGTCCCACCCCATCACTTCGCCGGTTGAGCGCATTTCTGGACCCAAAATAGTGTCAACGCCAGGAAAACGCGCAAAAGGCATGACCGCTTCTTTGACACTAAACCAAGGCATATCAGGATCCGCCAGCATCATCAGATCACCCATGGGGATCACTTCATCATAAGAGGCTTCTTTGTAAGGCGGGCGCAGCTTAAAGTTTGAGAGTGGCTCCCCCGCCATCAAACGCGCTGCAATAGAGGCGATAGCGCTATCGGTGGCTTTGGCAACAAAGGGAACGGTCCGGCTGGCCCTTGGATTAACCTCAATGAGGTAAATCACATCGTCCTTCACAGCAAACTGCACATTCATGAGACCCACCACACCCAGCGTGAGGGCAAGCGCCTCTGTTTGGCGCTTCATCTCATCAATAATATCCTGCGAAAGCGAATAGGGCGGTAGGGAACAGGCACTATCCCCCGAATGTACGCCAGCCTCTTCGATATGCTGCATGATACCAGCCACATGCACAGATGTCCCATCACAGAGAGCATCCACATCGCATTCAACAGCCCCCGAGAGGTAGCTATCGAGCAAAACAGGGCTGTCACCCGAGACCACAACCGCCTCTTTGATATAGCGCTCTAATTGGGCCATATCCCGCACAATTTCCATCGCGCGCCCCCCCAAGACATAAGAGGGACGGATCACCAAGGGAAAGCCAATGTCGCCCGCGATGGACAAGGCCTCTGCATCTGTGCTGGCAATGCCGTTTTTGGGCTGTTTGAGGCCAAGCTTATTCACAAGCGCCTGAAAGCGCTCGCGGTCCTCAGCCAAGTCAATGGCATCAGGCGTCGTCCCGAGGATCGGAATACCCGCCTGTTCCAATGCATTGGCAAGCTTAAGAGGCGTTTGCCCGCCAAATTGCACGATCACACCATGTAATGTGCCATTATCCTGCTCAACACGCAGGATTTCCATGACATGTTCAAAAGTCAGCGGTTCAAAGTATAGACGATCAGAGGTGTCATAATCTGTAGAAACCGTTTCTGGATTACAATTGACCATGATGGTTTCATAGCCCGCCTTGGTCAGAGCAAAACACGCATGACAACAACAATAATCAAATTCGATCCCTTGACCAATTCGGTTGGGACCACCTCCGAGTATCACGATTTTCTTTTTGTCACTGGGCCAAGCTTCGCATTCCTCATCCCCCATCATAGGCGCCTCATAGGTGGAATACATATAAGGCGTCTGAGCCTCAAATTCGGCAGCACAGGTATCAATCCGCTTAAAGACCGCCTTAACATCCAGCGCAAGGCGCGCTGTGCGCACCGCCTCCTCAGGCGTTTGTGTCAATTTGGCAAGGCGTGCATCTGTGAAGCCGAGCATCTTAAGGCTGCGCATCGCATCCTTTTGCGTCGGCAATCCACTGCTTTGCACCTCTTGCTCGGCGTCAATGATCTCTCGAATACGAGCCAAAAACCAAGGATCAAATTTCGTCACCGCATGAATATCGTCATCGCTTAGTCCATGACGCATGGCTTGAGCGATTGTGCGCAAGCGATCAGGTGTTTGCTGGCTTATCGCTTTGGTGACTGCGGCTTTGTCGGGGGCGCCTTCAATCTCGACCTCATCAAACCCAGTCAGCCCCGTTTCCATCGACGCCAACGCTTTTTGCATGGATTCGTGAATGGTACGCCCAATAGACATGGCCTCACCCACCGACTTCATCGCCGTCGTTAGATAAGGCTCAGAACCTGGGAATTTCTCAAAGGCGAACCGTGGTATTTTTGTGACCACATAATCAATCGTCGGCTCAAAGCTGGCAGGAGTGACCTTGGTAATATCGTTGTCCAACTCGTCCAATGTATAGCCCACCGCAAGCTTGGCTGCAATTTTGGCAATTGGAAAACCCGTGGCTTTGGATGCAAGAGCAGAGGAGCGCGAAACGCGGGGGTTCATTTCAATCACCACCATGCGCCCATCCTCTGGGTTAACGGCCCATTGCACGTTGGAGCCGCCTGTCTCAACCCCAATTTCACGCAAAACAGCAATCGAGCCATTTCGCATGATTTGATATTCCTTGTCCGTCAAGGTGAGCGCTGGGGCAACCGTGATTGAATCGCCTGTGTGCACCCCCATTGGATCCACATTTTCAATTGAACACACGATAATGGCATTGTCCGCTTTGTCGCGTACAACCTCCATTTCATATTCTTTCCAGCCTAAGAGACTCTCATCGACCAAAATCTGATTAACGGGAGACGCATCCATCCCGGAGCGGCAAAAATGTTCGTAATCATCGCGGTTATAGGCAACACCGCCCCCCGTGCCCCCAAGGGTAAAGGCAGGGCGGATAATGGCGGGCAAACCGATCTCGGGCAGCACATCAAGCGCCATGCGCACGCCTTCGGCTAGGTTTGCGCTCCCATCCTCATTTTTAGGAGCTGTGACAATTGTTGCCTTGGGGTTTTCCAACCCGATCTGGTCCATGGCTTCTCGAAACAATTTGCGATCCTCAGCCATCTCAATCGCATCGCGCTTGGCCCCGATCATCTCGACACCAAATTTCTCCAACACCCCCATTTCTTCAAGAGCAAGCGAGGTGTTGAGACCAGTCTGTCCCCCCATCGTGGGCAACAGGGCATCAGGACGCTCTTTTTCGATAATCTTGGCAACAACATCTGGCGTGATAGGCTCGATGTAGGTTGCATCAGCCAATTCTGGATCGGTCATAATCGTCGCTGGGTTTGAGTTGACGAGAATGACCCGATAGCCCTCCTCTCTAAGTGCTTTACAGGCCTGTGCACCCGAATAGTCAAATTCACAGGCTTGCCCAATAACAATAGGGCCCGCGCCGATGATCATGATAGAGGAAATGTCGCTTCTTTTTGGCATTCAAAAAACCCTAGATGTGTAGCACCTTATGGACGTTAGGCACCGTTCGCACAAAATTCCCTGCGTTATAGTCATGGCGGGGAAAGGTGCAAGGGTCTGCGCAAATTTATACTGCAATGTCGCTCTTCTATGATCGACTTACACAGACGTGGCATATATCGAAAGCTCTCGTTAAAAGGTATTTAAGCGTGCAAGTTATTTTCGATAAAGGCCCACGAGGCAAACATACGGCATTTGAGTCTCCAAAAGAAATCATTACGGCACAGTCAGGCCAATCCGCTCTAAACGCCTTAAAGGTTGCGGATGACCGCCTTAAACAGGGCAATTGGATTGCAGGATATTTGTCCTACGAGCTTGGCTACGTCTTTACCCCACGGCTACACCCATTGCTTGAAGGTGACACGCGGTCAAAGACGCCTTTGCTGCACTTGGGAGTGTACAGCGCACCCATTCAAAACGCTGCAGAAAGACGTGTAAAGGATAAATTAAAAATCGGTCCTGTAAAAGCATGCCTCACACCAGAAGACTATCAAACAAAATTCCAAAAGGTGCGGTCCTATCTCGAAGCTGGAGATATTTATCAGGCCAATCTCACATTTCCAGTCACAGCGGCGTTTCAAGGCGAAAGTAAGGCGCTCTACAACGCACTTTTATCGAAACAACCCGTAAAACATGGTGCTCTTATCACCGGCCAAGAGGGGCCGGACATCCTTAGCCGCTCTCCAGAGCTGTTTTTTCGCACAACAGCGACAGGCACGATCGAAACAAGACCGATGAAGGGCACGCAGCCACGCGGGAGCACACCGCAAGAAGATGAAGCAAACCGCACCTTTCTGAGCTCTGATTCCAAAAATCAAGCCGAAAACCTCATGATTGTAGATTTGCTGCGTAATGATTTGTCGCGCATCTGTGACATTGGATCGGTCCAAGTGCCCGAACTTTTTAAGGTGGAAAGCTATGAAACGGTCCATCAAATGACATCTCTGATCCGTGGCAAATTGCGCAAAGACATAGGCTTTTCTGACATTATTTCGGCCTTGTTTCCTTGCGGATCGATCACTGGAGCGCCCAAAATAAGAGCGATGCAAATTTTGCGCAGATTAGAAGACAACCCGAGAGGCATCTATTGCGGCTCTATCGGATGGGCGTCGCCATCGGGCGCCGCCGAATTTAATGTCGCAATACGGACACTGATTAAACATGCAGACCATCTCTTGTGTAATGTTGGGGGTGGCATTGTATACGAGAGCAAAAAAGACCTAGAAATTTATGGGACGATGTGGAAAACA
>WTIQ01000386.1 GCA_011525185.1 Paracoccaceae bacterium
CAGGAATGTAAGTTGCGACGCGATCAAGCTTGGTAATGTACCTGATGCCCTTTCCGCGGGTATCAAGTGTCCCAGCCAAGAACATGGCTTCGAAAATCAGATCCGCCTGATCTTCTGAAACGATGATACGGATCACTTCCTTTTGCTCATCGATGGTCACGCCCAGCAGACCAAGGCGCTCACGCACGCCTGTACCGCGGGCATAATTGATCGTGGCGCCCTGAGCACCGCTATTTTAGCAGCGTCCAACAGTGTTTCCGCGATGTTATTTTGGCAAACACATGTGATCATACAAGCGTTTGAAAGATATGTTATTGTGCGACTACTCATGTGATCACTCCTTAATCCGCTTGCCCTTTGTTCATAACTCTAATGACGACACCCATCGTCAAAACCGCGATGATGGGGCAAATACTGGCAAGGGATAGAATTCCAAATCCCTCAACCGCTGAGACGGCATTACCAAGCCCCAGTCCCATTGCAAGGACCAGAGGGACGGTCACAGGGCCAGTTGTCACACCCGCACTGTCCCATGCCACGTTTACGAACTCTTCAGAAAAAATGATCGTGAGCACGACGCCAACTCCATATAGAGGAAGCAAAACCATCATAAGGTCAAAACCAAGCACCAATTTGGAAATCCCAAGCGCGATGCCAATGGCAACTCCAGTTGCGACGCTGTACATCAGCATCTCTTTCTTGAAGGCCCCGTTGGTCAGGTTTTGCACCGTAACACCCAGTGCGTTCAACGCGGGCTCGGCGAGGGTCGCCCCAAAGCCCAAGAGAAAGGCAAAGCCGATAACAATCGCAAGGCCGACCAGTTCTGGGTAAATGGGAGAAAACTGACTGATCGGAAGCTCCATAAATGCTGCAGGAAGTACGCTCCCTGTTTGAGCGCCGATTGCACCGAGGCCATAGGTGAGCCCAATGTTGAAGATACACATACCCACGATGGAAAGGGTCAATCCGTAAATTGTCACTGTCTTGTTTGGCAAAGACGATTTGAGAATAAGAAACAAAACCGCCATCAAAAAGAGGACAAGAGGCAAGATCGCTCGCACACCCAAAACAATTTCGACTAGGGGTGTTTTACCCCAAATAGTCTGCTCTGCCTGAGCAACGGAAGACGAGGCTTTTGCCGCCTCAATAATTTGTTCAGGTGTCACCGTGAAGGACACGAAAATCGCCAAAATGAGCACCGCCATGATCGGAAAGAGTGAGGCCATCGTCACTACGCCAAATCCAGAAAGTGAGGAATTTCCTTTCCCAGCCGCGTTGGCAATACCAATACCCAGCGATAACACCAATGGCACTGTCACTGGACCTGTTGTTACAGCTCCACAGTCCCAAGCAAGTCCCAGAATGCTCCGCAAATTGGGGTCCATCCAAGCATAAATTGTCAAGAGAACCACAGGGAACAAAGCACCGTAGATCATGGGTTTAAGGGACCATCCGCGTACAAAGCGAACGGTCCCCAATATTGCGGCGATTCCAACGCCGCCACCCACCATCAACACGAGAGGCAACGTCCAATTATTTAGTATCTCATATAAGTACGGGGCTGCCATCACATCGACCGACGATCGAAAGCTTGCAGCGCACCAATTGCAGGTTCAGCAAATGTCACACCCACACCTAAGATGCCGATAATAATAAGGACAACTGCCATCGAAGCTTTTTTGGGCAAATTATCCCCTATGATCGTACCAAATGGCATGAGGCCATTACTTAGCCCCTCCATAAAAACGGCCAGACCGATGATGACGGCAACCAACCCCAAGCACAAAACAACCGCGGATTCGATTGGATGCCTCAGAACCAAAATCTGAAAGATCATCAGATAGGCCGCCAAAGGCACAACCGCTTTGACCTGCTCCATAATCCTCGATGAACAATTCGGCGCCAAGAGATTGAAAGCTTGTTTAAAGCTCAAATCTATCTTCGGAGGCGCAAGAGAACCAGACGCAGACGGTTTAGCCAATGCAGTTAACAAGTTATGGTTAATGGTTCTGTGGCGCACATTCACCTGATTGAGATAGTCAGAATAGCGCATGAGATGTTCCTACTCATCATTTTGGCCTTCACTAATTCTTGCAGCTCAAATGTATGTCAAATAGAAAATTTAGTTATTAGAACTAAAAGCTAATTCAATAGGATAAATGTAAGTTTATAACATAAATTTAGATACTTACAGGTTATTTTTTGGAAAAAGGTTAAGTTATTAAATTATCTTTATGAAGCAAAAATTCGCTTCGAATTATAAAATAAATAATCAATTTACTCCATAATTTGTCAATTTTATTACCTTTAAAAACTTCTGCATAGCACCTCTCACATTTAGAAATGAAGGCCACGACTGCCTAAGTAGGCACCGGTCTAGCGGCTCGAACATGCGACACACCAAAACATTAGAGCATGTCGATCGACGCCGTTTGAAGGTGACAAACTCTAGCATTACAAGCGGGCGTTATGAAAAACAACGCCAAGCTGCCAAAGCTCGCCGAACGACGCAAAAAGCGAAAATCACTTTCTTACGACGCTTCAACAACACGAAGCGCATCAGAAATGCTCAAATTCTACTGATCGAGAAAACTACGCAATTTGCGAGAGCGTGAAGGGTGCTTCAGTTTGCGCAGCGCTTTTGCCTCAATCTGACGAATGCGTTCACGCGTCACGCTGAATTGTTGCCCCACCTCTTCCAAAGTGTGATCCGTATTCATCCCGATACCAAAGCGCATCCGCAACACCCGCTCTTCGCGCGGAGTTAAGGAGGACAAAACCCGCGTTGTCGTTTCTTTGAGGTTTTCTTGGATGGCACTATCGAGCGGCAAAACAGCATTTCCATCTGGAATGAAATCACCGAGCTGAGAGTCCTCTTCGTCTCCAATTGGCGTTTCAAGAGAAATAGGCTCTTTTGCGATTTTCATCACCTTACGCACTTTTTCAAGTGGCATCTGAAGTTTCGCCGCCAATTCCTCTGGCGTGGCCTCACGCCCGATCTCGTGCAACATCTGCCGACCAGTACGCACCAATTTGTTGATTGTTTCAATCATATGGACTGGAATACGAATGGTGCGCGCTTGATCTGCAATAGATCGCGTAATCGCCTGCCTAATCCACCACGTCGCGTAGGTCGAGAATTTATAGCCACGGCGATATTCGAATTTATCGACCGCTTTCATCAGCCCGATATTTCCTTCTTGAATAAGATCAAGGAACTGCAAGCCGCGGTTTGTGTACTTTTTAGCAATTGAAATCACGAGCCGCAGGTTTGCTTCAACCATTTCTTTTTTGGCTTGACGTGCTTCTTTTTCGCCTTTTTGCACTTGTGATACGATCCGGCGGAATTCGCTAATATCGAGACCAACATATTGGCCAACTTGCGCCATATCAGCCCGTAAATCGCTCGCTTTATCATATGAGCGCTCGATGAACATTTGCCATCCACGGCCTGTTTTCTCGCTCATACGATCCAGCCAGTTTGGATCAAGCTCGTTGCCGCGATATTCATCAATAAACTCACGACGATTGATGCGCGCCTGATCAGCCAATTTCACCATTGCGCTATCGATCTGCATGATGCGGCGGTTGATACCATAGAGCTGATCGATTAAGGCCTCGATCCGATTATTGTGCAGATGTAACTCATTCACCAATTCAACAATCTCAGCCCGCAAAGCTTGGTAGGTTTCTTCGTCTTTTTCAGTAAAGCTATTGTCTTCGTTGATCGTTGCCGAAATGCGGAGGTCCTGCATCTCGGATAAATTTGAATAATCTAGGGCAATCCGTTCAAGCGTTTCAAGCACCTGTGGCTTGAGTGTGGCCTCCATCGCAGCAAGCGACATATTGGATTGATCGTCTTCGTCATCATCATCGTCTGAGATGATCGGATTGCCATCTGCGTCTAACTCTTCCTGCGCCTCCGCTTGCGGCGCTGCGCTGGACACGACCGATGTATCAATAACAGGTTCTTGGTCATCCTCGCCCATCTGGTTGCCAAAGGTTGCTTCAAGATCAATCACATCACGCAGTAAAATATCTTCGTTCAGCAATTCGTCGCGCCAGATCGTTATCGCCTGAAAGGTCAGAGGACTTTCACAAAGTCCCAAAATCATAGTATTACGACCCGCTTCGATGCGCTTGGCAATCGCAATCTCACCTTCGCGCGACAGCAGCTCAACTGAACCCATTTCACGCAAATACATGCGCACAGGGTCATCGGTACGGTCTAGTTTTTCCGTATCTCCTGAGGAGAGCGCGACCTCTTTAGGGCCACTGGCCGCGACGAGATCTGTTGAACCTTTGTCCTCGTCCTCAACATCTTCATCCTCAATGATGTTGATCCCCATCTCAGAGAGCATAGACATGACGTCTTCGATTTGTTCTGATGAGACTTGATCAGGCGGCAAGACGTTATTGAGCTGATCATAGGTGATATAACCCCGCTCTCTCGCCTCTGCGATCATTTTTTTGACCGCGGCTTGACTCATATCTAGGGAGATATCAGCGTCTTGATTGTCAGATTTTTGATCGTCAGCGTCTTTGGCAGCCATTAAGAGCTCCTCTAAGGGCGTGGTGATTCGTGCAGTCGAATCAATACGGAGAAAATAGTGATTCGCACACCTCTTTAGAAGTAATTCGTTAGTTTTTTATTCAATAGATGCTATTTTTTTCTTTTATCAAAGGATATGGACCCAATAATCTTGTCCAAAGCCGAGCGCTCCTCTCGGCTAATCTTGGCACCGTTATCGCCCAAGTCATAGGCCGTTTTGTCGTCAAGATCGGCTCTCATCGATCGGTTTCTCGCCTCAGCTGCTCGTGAAATACGCCACATATCGGTATCGTCCACTTCTGCTGTGGGGCTAGAGACGACGTCATTCAGCTCTTCAGCCAGACCCTTTTGCGCTTCCAGTTTTGCGAGCTCCTCGCGCACGATTAGCGTCGCAATTTCAACGTTTTCTGGCTCTTTCATACACGGTGAAATCGCAACATGACGCTCAGCAAACACGCGTTTTACAGCACCTTCACCAATTTCGGCATCGATCAAAGCCTCTGCTTCTTGTCGCGTTCTTGGAAGTGACCGACACAACACATTTAGCATATCGCTAAGATGTTTGTCGCGCAGTTGGACCACTTCCAACCGGTCCACAAGATCAATAAGAGCTTTAGGACAGTTAATCAGAGCCCCAACAATGACGGCCTCTTTGATATAGTCTGCCCCCTTGTGGTCATCCGACACCAGTGCCGATGACTTGGTCTCATGAGATACACGGCCGGCATAAGGCTTGCCGCGCACGGTGCTTGACCCAGCAAAAGAGGACGATGCAGATTTAAAATGCGCCCATCTCTTTTCTCGTAAAGCGCTCGTATAAAGCGATCGCAGCATCTGATCAGGAATATTCTGAACCTTGTCTCTTAGCTCTTTGTCCAGCATCGCTTTTCGTTCTGGACTATCAAATTGACGGCCTTCTGTGGCTTGATGCCAAATGAGATCAACCATAGGAATGGCCTGCGTCAAAACTTCGGAAAATCCCTCTGGACCACGCTCGCGGATCACATCGTCTGGGTCTTGTCCTTCTGGCATCAAAGCAAAGCGGAGGGCCCGCCCAGCGCCGATTAAAGGCAAAGCGAGGTCAATAAGTCGGTAGGCCGCTCTCAAGCCGGCCTTATCTCCATCCAGCGCAATGACGGGTTCTGGATCAAGCCGCCACATCATTTGCAACTGATCGGGTGTAATAGCAGTGCCAAGCGGAGCCACTGCGGTTTCAAACCCAGCCTGTGCCAAGGCAATGACATCCATATATCCCTCTGCCACGATCAGAGGTGTGCCTTTACCCAAAGCAGACCGCGCCATACTCACGTTGTATAATGAGCGTCCCTTATCAAAAAGAATGGTCTCGGGTGAATTGAGGTATTTCGCTTTAGCATCTGCCTCCATCGCACGCCCCCCAAAGCCGATGCAGCGCCCCCGCGCATCTCGGATGGGAAACATAATGCGGTTACGAAACCGATCATAAGGGAGGTGTCCATCCTCAGGCCTAGCACAAAGACCACAGTCAATCAGGTCCTGCTCTGGCACACCCTGCCCCGTTAAATGCTGCAAAATGCCATCACGCACCGTCGGCGCAAAACCGAGCTCAAAGCGATCCCTTGTTTGCGCACTCAGACCGCGACCCTCTAGATAAGATAGAGCCTCACGCCCGCCCTGACCCTTTAGGCTCAGCGCATAATGACGGACTGCTTTATCCATGATCTCGCTGAGTGCGGTGCGGCGATCGATTTTTTTCTGCGCTTCTGGATCACGTGCAGGCATGGTCATACCTGCGAGCTTTGCAAGCTCTTCCACGGCCTCCATAAAGCTCATATTTTCAGCTTCTTTGAGGAACGTAATCACATCCCCCTTCGCCTGACACCCAAAGCAATAATAATAGCCTTCTCGATCAAGGACGTGGAAAGAAGCGGTTTTCTCCTGATGAAACGGACAAGGGGCCCACATGTCCCCCTTACCCTGATTAGATTTGCGCATATCCCACGTGACCTTGCGTCCAACAACAGAAGCAAGGCTGACACGGCTTCGCACTTCATCCAAAAAACCAGGTGGCAGACTCATATCTTTGTTATCAAATCTTAAGGGCGCAAAGTCCAGTCCCGTTGCACTGACGAGAGACGGCTAGGACCCTCGCTCGCGCACACTTTCGATTGCATTGACTGAAGAACAGGCGCGTGAAACCTCATGTACAAGGGTCTTGGCCATTGAACGAAAAACCACAAGGAGATATTCATCTTCTCCAAGTCGGGCCACTGTGCCCTGCATGTGACCGATGAGGGTTGACTGGGCATGCCCGCGTTTGAATGCGTTTTTTGCAAGGTCAATCGGGCAGAGCATTGCTAAAACAGCGGGAATATCAGGCCCAGAAAGTTGGACAAAGCAATATCCATCGCTGACATCGGTAAGATGGGCGCATGAGGCCAGCTCATCGCTGGCTTTAGCGCCCAGTAACGCAAGGTGTGGCCCAAGATATAAGCAACGCAAGTCGGCTCGCCCAGTGATGCGACCTCTTTGAGGGCGTTTAAGGCGATGCACGTCGCTTAAGGTGACATCAAGCGCCTCTTCCTGCCCTGCCAAAGGGGCAATCAGCGTGACATTAGCAAATTCCATTTCTCGGATTTCATAGGGGCCAATCGAGAGGGGTAAAAGACCCTCGCAAGGTGATTTTGCACTTAGTTTAAACACGCGCGCGCCCTCCCTCGGGATCAAAGGCGACGGGGGAGACGACTTCGCATATGCCCTCAACCTCGCGCACATGATCCACCATTCGCAGAATTTCGCCGTGGCGAGTGCGTCCTGATTTCAGAAACGCAAGACCATGAAACCGTTCAAGCACTGGCGAATGGGCCACCGATGTGACATGGCCCTGATCATAGGCGCTTTCAGCGGGATCTTCTTTTGCAAAAAGATGTGCGCCCGCGGTCAACTGCTTCACCGCACCAACGGGTTTGAGACCCACCAATTGCACGCGCTCTGGATCGACGAGGCCAGGTCTCCGCGCTGCGGCTTTGCCTATGAACTCTTTTTTCCCGCTGAGCATGCCCTCTAAACCCAAATCAAAGGCGGTTGTGCGACCATCCATTTCAGCATGGGTTAAAAACCCTTTCTCAAGACGCAGAACATTCAATGCCTCCATCCCATAAGCCGCCCCGCCAAGCTCTTCTGCCCGCGCAAAAAGAAGGCGAAACAGGCTCTCACCATAGCGGGAGGGCACCGCTAGCTCATAGCCCAATTCACCGCTAAAACTGATACGAAACAAGCGGCCTAAAACACCCATGACGGTGACTTCGCCACAGCTCATAAAGGGCCAGTCTTGGGAACTTAAATCTGTCTCCACAACGCCATTTAAGAGATCACGCGCTTTTGGTCCTGCGATTGCAAACTGTGTCCAATGCTCAGTGACAGAGGAAAAAGAGACGTCCCAGTGAGGGTTCAAGCACTGATGGACAAAGCCCAAATGTCGAAACACCTCGCCCGCCGCAGCCGTTGTCGTGGTCATCATATAATGATCTTCGCCAAGCCGTGCCGTCGTCCCGTCATCCATGACACAGCCATCTTCACGCAGCATCAGACCATAGCGCACACGACCGCGTTTGAGCGTGCTAAATCCATTTGTGTAGACAAAATCCAAAAGCTTGGAAGCATCTTTGCCTTTGATATCGATCTTGCCAAGGGTCGATACATCGCAGACCCCAACCGCAGAGCGCACCGCCAGAACTTCCCGATCACAGGATTGGCGCCACGTCTTATCCCCCTGCATTGGAAAATAGCTTGGCCTGTACCACAACCCTGCCTCAATCAAAGGAGCCCCTCGATCTATCATGACTTGATGGGTGGAGCCGATCCGCTCAGGTGCAAAGCCAAGGCCTTTTCCCTCCGATCCCATCGCGGCAATTGCGACGGGCGTGTAGGGGGGACGAAAGGTTGTTGTTCCCGTCTCAGGGATAGAACGACCCGTTACATCGGCCAAAATAGCCAATGCAGTGACATTCGAGTTTTTTCCTTGATCGGGCGCCATTCCTTGCGTTGTGTAACGCTTCATATGCTCAACAGAGCGATAATTTTCATCGGCAGATTGGCGAATGTCTTTCAGTGTCACGTCGTTTTGAAAATCAACCCAAGCACGCGGCACCGCGCCTTTACTCCCCCCTTGAACCGACCAAAGCGGTGCAATTGCGTAGGGTGTATCCTCTGCCTTGGGGCATGCAAGCTGCTTAGCTTGCTTTTTCATACTCTTAATAACATCACGCGCAGCAATCTGACCCGATGTGAGGCAGGCCTGCGTTGACATCAGGCCGTTGGCCGCCCCTGCATATGTCATCCCTTCGATGGCCCCTTCTTTTGGCACAAAAGCAAGCAATTGCTCATCCCAAAACGGGCGTGCGTTCATATGGCAACTTAGGTGCACATTTGGGTTCCATCCCCCCGAGACAGCGAGCAGATCGGCAGAGACCTTGATCTCTTGACCTTGGTGTCGGATCAAAACAGCGCTGAGGTTGAGGCGCCCAAAGGTATTGAAGATTTCGCCCCCTTTATAAATGGGAAATTCTCCAACTATGGAGGCATCAGCGCGGCTATCCACGTAGGCTGCGATATGGATGCCATGCGCCTCTAACACCTTTGCCGTTTCGATCGCACTGTCATTGTTTGCAAACACCACCACGGTTTGCCCTAGGCTCACACCATATTGATTAAGATAGGCGCGCACTGCAGAAGCCGCCATAACGCCAGGCCGATCATTATTGGGAAAGGCAACAAATCGTTCCAACGCGCCGCTAGCAAGAATTGAGCGCCTTGCAACGATGCGCCAGAATATATCTTTGGGCAGATCGCTTGCTGGAGTATCCACATGCCGCCCCACACGCTCAACCGCGCCATAGGTGCCCTGGTCGTAGACACCTGTCACAGTCGTGCGCGACATCAAGCGCACATTCTCAAGCGTATAAAGCTGTTCCACGATAGAGGCGGCCCAAAGATCTCCAGACTGCCCCTCAATCATCGGCATATCTGACAAAAGCCGCCCCCCGAACGCCGGGTTTTCATCCACAAGGATCACATCCAAACCAGCCATGCCAGCCTCTAATGCCGCCATCAAACCGTCAGA
>WTIQ01000458.1 GCA_011525185.1 Paracoccaceae bacterium
GCCTTTTGCGTGGGCTGTTGTTGGCTCATTATGGCGCTGGGCTTTGCAGGAGGTGTTATGAATTTTTTGTGGATGGGCTTGGCAACCTTGTTTATGGTTTTGGAAAAGCTGCCCGAGCTTGGACATCGCGTCATGCGGCCCATGGGGGGGCTTCTCGTGGCGGGCGGTCTCGGGCTCGTGATCTATACGTTTCAAATACAGGGAGTGGTCTAGTCATGGCGACAAAAAGCAAATCAAAAGAGATCGAAAGCAAGCAGCGGATCGATAATAGAATGCCTAATCCATCGAAGAAGCGCATGGATGCGACGGATTGGGAAATCAAAGGCGAATTGTTTTTGAACTGCTCCTGTACGGTTTTTTGTCCCTGTGTTGTGTCTCTGGGGCAATACCCCCCGACCGAAGGATACTGTCATGCTTGGATGGCGATTGCGATCGATGAGGGGCATTACGAGGGTGAGAGCCTCTCTGGTTTGAATGTGGGGCTCTTGGTTGACATCCCTGGTCGCATGGGAGAGGGCAATTGGAAAGTAGCGGCCTATGTAGATGAGCGCTCAACCGAAAAAGCCTATCATGGACTTTTGCAAATTTTCAGCGGCCAAGCGGGGGGCACAACCAGTCTTTTCACGATGTTGGTCTCTGAAATCATCGGTGCACAACGCGAAAAGGTGGAAATCGTCAGAGACGGGGCGCGTCGTTCCATCAATATTGGCCGCAAAATTTCTGGAGAGATTGAGATGTTGCAAGGTGCAAATCCAGAGCATCCCGTGATGGTCAGCAATAGCAAATACTGGATGGGGCCAGATATTATTACGGCCCGTGGATTACGCTCTCGCGTGCGCGATTATGGCCGAGTTTGGGACTTTGACGGAAAATCCGCCGAAATTTGCCCAATCCACTGGCACGGTCCTCGCTAACATGGCGGGCATCGTTCCCTCAAGGCGGGTGCGTGGAACACCCTTCACGGAAGGTGTGCAGGCTGCAGGTGCAAAAGCCTACACGGTCTATAACCATATGCTTCTTGCAAGTTATTTTGAGAGTTATGAAGCGGATTATCGTCATCTTAAGGAGCACGTTCAGGTTTGGGATGTTGCCGTGGAACGGCAAATCAGCATCAAGGGACTAGATGCTCTGCGGCTCATGCGGCAGATGAGCCCGCGTGACATGGATAAAATGGCCGCCGATCAATGCTACTATGTGCCAATTTGTGATCATAACGGTGGTATGTTGAACGACCCCGTTGCGATCAAGGTGGCCCAAGACCACTATTGGCTCTCACTTGCAGATGGCGATCTTTTACAATGGGCGCTGGGTTTGGCTGTCGGGCAGGGGCTTGAGGTCGACATTGAAGAGCCTGATGTTTCGCCTTTGGCGGTGCAGGGGCCTAAGGCAGATGACCTGATGGCGCGTCTCTTTGGGGATATTGTGCGCGAGATAAAATTCTTTCGCTACAAGCGTCTTCCCTTTATGGACACGGAGTTTATCGTTGCGCGCTCTGGATGGTCAAAACAGGGCGGGTTTGAGATTTATGTCGATGGCTCGGACTATGGCATGCCTTTGTTCAATAGGCTCATGGAGTTGGGTGAAAGCTTGAATGTACGTGTCGGTTGCCCCAACCTCATAGAGCGTATTGAAGGCGGTTTGCTCAGCTATGGTTCGGACATGCGTCAGGACAACACGCCAATTGAGGCTGGTCTTGCGCGGTTTTGTAACTCTCCTTCCGAGTATATCGGCAAAACCGTGATTGAGGCGCAAAAGAAAAATGGGCCAGATCGCATGATCAAAGCCGTTGCCATTGATGGGGCAGGAGATTTGCCCCATAACGCGACTGGTTGGCCTGTCTACAAAGGGGATCAAAAGGTGGGCTTGATCGCGTCTGCCGCTTGGTCGCCCGATTTCAAGACAAATGTTGCTATTGGTATGATTGATAAATCCGCATTTGCGGCTGGAACGCGGCTTGAGGTCGTCACCCAAAACGGCACCAGAGGAGCGACGGTGCAAGAAAAATTCTGGATATAAGAAAGGGATCTTTATGTTTAACGCAATGGTCGTTGAAAAAGATGAGGATGGAAAAACATTTGCGGCACTCCAGCAGATAAATGAAGACCAACTTCCTGAGGGGGATGTCACGGTTGCCGTCGACTATTCGACAGTGAACTACAAAGACGGTCTATGCCTTGGATCGGGCGGGGGCTTGGTACGTAATTATCCTCATGTCCCAGGTATTGATTTTGCAGGTACAGTTGTTGAAAGCAAAAGCGATAAATTTAAAGAGGGTGATGAAATTATTCAGACTGGTTGGAGGGTAGGGGAAATATTTTATGGTGGCTATTCTCAATACGCTAAAGTGGACGCAAACTTTTTAGTAAAAAAACCAAAAGAAATTACCTCCAGACAAGCAATGATGTTAGGTACAGCAGGATTAACTGCGATTCAATGTGCTTTCACAACAAAACAAACCAGAGAAGTTTTGTTATTGGGCGAAAAAGTAAATGACGTAATTGTGACT
>WTIQ01000161.1 GCA_011525185.1 Paracoccaceae bacterium
ATGTTTTTCCTGCCAACGACGTGCTAAAAAAGACCCTAGAGGTTGCACATATGATTGCGTCCAACGCTCCAATAGCGGTGCGCCAGGCAAAACAAGCAATTCACAAGGGCTTGCAAATGGGCCTCATGGATGGGCTTGCGTTCGAAATAGAAGCCTATAACCGAACCATCCCGACTGAAGACAGGCGAGAAGGTGTTGCATCATTCAATGAACAGCGCAAACCGGAATTCAAGGGGCGGTAACGTATGACATATGATGTCGTAGTTCGCGAAGTTGGTCCTTGGGATGGCTTGCAACTCGTAAAACAAGTTGTGCCAACAGAAATCAAGGCCGAATGGATATCGCAACAAGCATCTTTGGGTTTTTCTAACATAGAAGTCACATCCTTCGTTCCACCAAAATTACTGCCGCAGTTTGGAGATGCTGCTGAAGTCGTCAGGCGCGCCAATTCCACTTCTGACCTTGTAGCTTCTGCGTTAGTTTTGAACATGAAAGGCGCACAATTGGCGATGGAAGCTGGCGCGCGCAAAATATGCTTTGTGCTTTCAGCATCCGAAATGCACAACCAATCCAACGTGCGTTGTAGTACGGACCAGTCCGTGGAAATGTTCCAGAAAATCAAAGCCTGGCAAGGTGAACATTATCCAGAAACATTTGTGGCCGCAGCAATTGCAACATCGTTTGGATGCTCGCTTCAGGGCGATGTATCGCAATATCGTGTGACAGAACTCGCCGCTCTGCTAGCAGAGCTTGGGGCGCGTGAGATCGTACTTGCGGATACGGTTGGATATGGCAATCCACGGCAAGTATATAACGTATTCAAAGATATCGGGCGTGAGATAACAAATGTACCGCTCGCCGCGCATTTTCATGACACCCGAGGAATGGGTCTGGCCAATGTTGCTGCAGCCCTTGAAGCAGACATCCGTATATTTGATGCAGCGCTAGGTGGCCTCGGCGGTTGTCCTTTTGCTCCAGGAGCAACTGGCAACATCGCAACTGAAGATACGGTTTATATGCTAGAAGCGATGGGGATGCATACCCATATCGATGTCAATGGATTGTTAGAGCTGAGAAAAAACTTAGAGCTTTGGTTGCCAGAAGAAACCCTTCACGGCACTCTGGCAAACGCAAAACCTGCGATTAATTTCATAAGGAATAGCGCATGAGCACATACACACACTATGACCTCACTGAGTTCGGTAAACCGCTTGAAAAGGTAACTGGGGATATACCCAAACCAACAGGTAAAGAAGTTCTGCTGGAAATTCTCAGCTCGGGTGTTTGCCATTCGGATTTGCATATCATTGAAGGAGAGTTTGATCTCGGTGAAGAAGGCACCATGCGAATGGCCGATCGCGGCATGAAGCTACCCAGAACGCTGGGACATGAGAATGTAGGCAGGGTTATTGCCGTCGGGTCGGATGCAGAGCCGTCGCTTGTCGGGCAAAAAATGCTTGTTTTTCCTTGGGTCGGATGCGGGACTTGTCGTGCTTGCAAAGAAGGACGCACCAATGATTGCATGGCGATGCGGATTATCGGGCTGGTGCAGGATGGCGGATATGCAACGCACATGCTGGTGGAGGATGCCAATCTTCTCATTAACGTTGACGGCCTGAATCCCAATCTAGTGGCCAGCCATGCATGTTCTGGTCTAACGGTCTACAATGCAATCGGTCATCTGGGCCCCGTCCATAAAGAAAGCTGGCTTGCTATCATGGGTGTTGGCGGGCTGGGTCTCAACGCCGTCGCGATCGCGAAGGCAAAGGGGTTTGAGAATATCGTAGCAGTGGATATAAATGACAGCAATCTAGCAGCCGCACAGGACATGGGCGCAACTGCGGTATTGAACTCAAAAAATCCCAACCCGATTGATCAACTAAGAGAGATCACAGAAAATGCGCTTACTGATGTGCTTGATACGGTGGGAATTGCTTCAACAGTTCGGCTCTCAGTGCATGTCATGATCAAAGGCGGGCGCTATGTGATTGTCGGGTTGCATGGTGGTGACTTTAAGATGCCTCAGCCTTGGCTGCCACAAAAAGCCATGACAGTACGTGGGTGCCATGTAGGAACTATCCAACAATTGCAGGAATTGGTGGATTTGGTGCGCGCAGGGAAAATAAAGCAAATGCCAGTCCAAACCCGGCCCATGGATCAAGTGAACCAAGCGCTCGATGATTTGAAACGCGGCAAAGTAACCGGCCGAATTGTCATGACCAATGAAGGTCTAAAGAATTGACGACCGATTGATGTTTTTATAGCGGTTTCACGTAATCTTGACTCACTGCAACCGCTATAATGGAATTAGAGCATGTTCAGCCAAAGTGAGCACAGATTTGGCGGTTCGAAGATGCGACAAAACAATAAGTTAGAGCGTGTCAAACGAATCCGATTAAACGTGACACGCTCTAATGGCGGGTTTGTGTAAGTGACTTGGCTGAAGTAATACCGCCGCCTCAATCCTATAAGACTCACGAGCCCAACCATC
>WTIQ01000326.1 GCA_011525185.1 Paracoccaceae bacterium
CGAATACGCTGGGCAGATCGTGGGTCGCGCAACTGATAAAGCCCATCTGGACGCATCAAAATCCGTTGCCAGCGGTCATAGGCACGCAGCGCATAGCCCCCGTTTACGCAAAATTCCAGACACGCCTCAAAATCGTCACGACTAAGATGCTCATAGCTCCCAACACTCGTCACTTCATCAAACAAATCATCTGGATCAAAGGGACCAGAACAAGACACCAAGAGAATATGCTGGCACAACACATCAAGCGGCCCATCTGATTTCATTTCGCCATCTAAATCATGCGCCGAGACGGCCTCTAGGGCTGCAACACATTCGACAGTTTCAAACCGATTCGCTGGAACAATAATCGCCTTAGATGGGGCATTATATTGATGATTGGCCCGCCCAATGCGTTGTACAAGTCGTTTTACATTCTTGGGCGCACCGATTTGAATGACCAAATCAACGTCACCCCAATCAATGCCAAGATCGAGGCTGCCCGTGCAAACTACAGCGCGCAACTCTCCCGCGACCATTGCCGCCTCAACCTTTTGACGCGCTGCCCGATCAAGGCTGCCGTGATGAATACCAATGGGAAGTGCCTCTTCATTTTCCAGCCACAAATGATGGAAAAAAATCTCTGCTTGCGCGCGGGTATTGTGAAAAATGAGAGTTATTTTATGGTTTTTGACTTCTTCTAAGACAGAGCGTACGGCATATCTCCCCCCTGCCCCCGCCCAAGGCAGTCCTTCGTCGTAAGCGAGCATTCGAATATCAGCAGGAGGCCCTGCCTCAGCCACATGAAGCGGGCACTCCAACGACCCAACAGTTAGAAAGCGTCCCACCCTTTCAGGGGCCTCAACAGTCGCAGAGAGACCAACGCGTCGCATATCAGGAGCGAGGCTTTGCAGACGACTGATGGCGAGCATCAATTGATCGCCTCGTTTGCTTTCATAAAGTGCATGAATTTCATCAACAATCACCCGTTTCAACCCCGAAAAAATACGCACTGATTCAGGGTAAGACATTAAAATCGCAAGGCTTTCCGGTGTAGTGAGGAGTATGTCTGGCGGGCTGGCACGTTGTCGTCGTTTTGTGTGTGACGAGGTATCACCTGTACGATCTTCAATTTTAAGATCTAAGCCCAATTCACGCACTGGGGTTTGTAGATTTCGTTTGATATCCGCCGCTAAGGCCTTGAGCGGCGAAACATAAATTGTATGCAAACCTTGGCCGCCGCTCTGCTCTAGCTCCAACAAACTTGGCAAAAACCCTGCGAGTGTTTTACCAGCCCCCGTCGGCGCGATCAGGAGCTGTGCGGGAAGGTCGCGAGCTTCAAGCATCCGCAATTGATGCGGATGTAACCGCCAATCTTTGGCGGATAACCAATCTTCAAAGAGAGGTGAGAGCAAAGGCATGACCGTGTTCTAGATCAAAGAGCGCCTTTTGCAACTCTACAGTATATCAGTTTCAGAACGTAAGAGTACTTGAAATTCCCAAGATCAAAACCACGACAGCTGTGGCGAGTAAAATCCACTCCACAGCAAGAAAACCATTCTCAGCATATGCGCTACCTCAACATTATTATTGGGACATCGGAGAACTTTGATATAAATTTCACCGCTATCCTACTTTATGAGTATTAGTGAAGCATGAAATAACGGCAAAATTTTGACGAAAATAAAAAAAAGACGGAGCCTAAAGTGAGACTCCGTCCTAAATGCTTTGAATCTTAGATCAGATGAAAAAAGAGGTGGAACCTCAGGTTACGATCTTGGCAAGTGTTGCGGCGCGAATCTCGTCTTGGCTTACACCATCCGCACATTCCACGATTTTCAAACCGTTCTCGGTGACATCCAAGACACCAAGATTTGTTATGATACGATCGACAACGGCTTTGCCCGTCAAAGGCAATGTACATTCGGGCAAGACTTTGCTTTCGCCTTTTTTGTTGGTGTGATCCATAACGACAACAACGCGGCCAACGCCCGCAACAAGATCCATCGCGCCCCCCATCCCTTTGACGAGTTTGCCAGGGATCATCCAGTTCGCAAGATCGCCATTTTCAGAGACTTCCATCGCCCCTAAAATTGCCATCGCAATCTTGCCACCACGGATCATTCCAAAGCTGGTCGCACTATCAAAATAAGCCGTTTGCGGTAGTTCGGTTATCGTCTGTTTGCCTGCATTGATGAGATCAGGGTCTTCTTCTCCCTCAATTGGAAATGGCCCCATACCGAGCATACCATTTTCAGACTGCAAGGTGACTTCAATCCCTTCAGGGATGTAATTACTCACCAAGGTTGGAATGCCAATTCCAAGGTTCACATACCATCCATCTTCAAGCTCTTGCGCAGCACGCGCTGCCATTTGGTTACGATCCCACATGATCTTATCCTTTCCTTAAGCCGCTGGCCGCGTCGTGCGCTGTTCAATGCGTTTTTCGTGATCACCTTGGATCAAGCGATGCACATAAATGCCTGGCAAATGAATATGG
>WTIQ01000026.1 GCA_011525185.1 Paracoccaceae bacterium
GATTTGGGATACCGTATTAAATTATTGGGTGTGGCACATTGCAACGCAGATGGGCTTGAACAACGCATGACACCGTGCCTGGTCCCTCTGGGCTCACCTCTCGGTCAGCTAGAAGGGGGGACCAACATGGTCGTGCTAGAGGGGGATGAAGTGGGACAAATCGTTTTGAGAGGCGCTGGCGCAGGCTCTGGTCCAACCGCAAGCGCTGTCATGTCGGACCTGATTGATATTGCGCGCGGAACCCGCATAAGCACCTTTGGCCAACCTGCAAATACCTTGGCGAGCGGCACGCGCCGTAGCACGGGCAGTGAGACGCCTTATTACTTGCGCATGCGGCTCAAAGATACGCCTGGAGCACTGGCAAAAATTGCTACCGTATTAGGCGATAATAATATTTCGATCGATCGTATGCGCCAATATGCTCACAGCGGTGATAATGCCCCCGTTTTAATTGTGACGCACACATGCTCTTCAACAGCAATCCAAAAAGCGCTGGACGCCATTTCCAAAACTGATGTCATGGTAGGTAACACGGTTGCTCTGAGGATCGAAAATATATGAGGATACAGCCCGCACTGGCTGTAAAATACTTCGCTAAATCAATAAGGAATTTTTAAAGTGGCCAATAACGTGGACTTTAACGATAGAATGCTCGCTCTGGGATTGGCCCGTGTCTCAGAGGCAGCGGCCATTGCAACGGTGGGATGGATTGGACATGGCAATGAGAAAGCGGCTGACCAAGCCGCCGTAAACGCCATGCGCAGTCAATTGAATAAATTAGACATATCTGGTGTCGTCGTTATTGGCGAAGGCGAGCGCGACGAAGCCCCCATGCTTTATATCGGTGAAGAGGTTGGAACGGGCCAAGGACCAGGGGTCGATATTGCCCTTGATCCCCTTGAGGGAACAACCCTCACCGCCAAAGACATGCCAAATGCGCTGACCGTCATTGCAATGGGACCGCGCGGGTCCATGCTGCATGCGCCAGATGTTTATATGGACAAACTGGCCATTGGCCCAGGCTTTGCACCCAATACGGTAAGCCTTGATATGTCGCCAAGCCAGCGAGTCGCCGCACTTGCAAAAGCCAAAGGATGCTCAGCACGTGATATTACCGTGTGCATACTAGAGCGGCCGAGACATGAAAATATGATCACTGAAGTTCGAGATACGGGCGCCGCAATCCGATTGATCACAGACGGAGATGTTGCAGGCGTGATGCACTGTGCCGAACCCAATATTACTGGGATTGATATGTATATGGGCTCAGGCGGCGCACCAGAAGGTGTCTTGGCGGCGAGTGCGCTAAAATGCATGGGAGGTCAAATTTTTGGCCGCCTCTTATTTCGCAACGATGACGAACGAAAACGCGCTCAAAAAGCAGGCATAACCGATCAAAACAAGATTTATACCCGCGACGAGATGGTCAAAGAAGATGTGATCTTTGCGGCAACAGGGGTCACAAGTGGATCCTTACTCCCAGGCATTCAACGGGAAGTTGGTTATTTTACCACTGAAACGCTTTTAATGCGCTCAAAAACAGGCTCGGTGCGGCGTATGATTTATCGAACACCGTTGAATCGAGCGGCCGACTGATCTAGAAGGAGCAACGCCTTGGCCTTTCTCGATGTACATCAATCGCTGACAGGCCGGCGCTGGATCGGTCCCTCAGATCAAGACAGCCGTATGGCCCAAGGCATGGCACAGCAAACAGGGCATCCCTTTGCGCTCTGTGCCGTGTTGAGCCGCCTAAAAGTGACGCCCGACACCGCCGACGCTTATCTAAACCCACAGCTCAAACATTTGCTTCCTGATCCACAGAGCCTACTGGACATGAACACGGCGTCTTCGCGGCTTGTAAACGCCATGAAAGCGCAAGAGTCGATTGCTATTTTTGCCGATTATGACGTAGATGGCGCCAGCTCGGCTGCACTTTTGCTGATATGGCTGCGCGAATTGGGTCACTAGGCCTCACTCTATGTTCCTGACAGAATTGATGAAGGATATGGCCCCAACGAAACAGCAATGCGCGCACTCGCAACCGATCATGACCTCATTATCTGCGTGGATTGCGGCACCCTGAGCCATGGCCCTATTGCCGCCGCGCAAGACGCTGATGTCATTGTTTTGGATCACCATTTGGGCGGCGAGACACTCCCCAACTGCAGTGCTGTTGTTAACCCCAATAGACAGGATGAGACAGGGGCGCTCGCGCATCTCTGTGCCGCTGCTGTTGTGTTCTTGTGTTTAGTCAACTGCAATCGCATGCTGCGAGAAACGGGCAGCAAAGTGCCTGACTTAATGGCCTTGCTTGACCTCGTTGCCTTGGCAACCGTGGCCGATGTGGCCCCGCTCATCGGCGTCAACCGAGCCTTTGTCACACAGGGCTTAAAAGTTATGGCACGCCGCGAGCGCGCTGGTCTCAAAGCCCTCGCAGATCAAGCCAAACTGGATAGCGCACCGACGTCCTATCACCTTGGCTATGTTCTTGGCCCAAGGATCAATGCAGGCGGAAGGGTCGGTCGCGCGGACCTCGGAGCACGCTTGTTGAGCACGCAAGACATGCGCGAAGCGCAAGGGCTGGCCGCAGAATTAGATCAGTATAATCACGAACGACGTAGTATCGAAGAAGAGGTACGTGCCGCCGCCTTTGCTCAGGCCGAAGCCCGAGGTTTTGAAGCACCTCTCGTTTGGGCAGCAGGCGAGGGATGGCACCCTGGTGTCGTTGGTATTGTTGCCTCACGTCTCAAAGAGGCCACCAACCGCCCTGCTATTGTCATTGGACTTGACGGAGATGAGGGGAAAGGCTCGGGTCGTTCGGTGACAGGCATTGACCTTGGCGCTGCAATCCAAAACCTCGCCATGAACGGTCAGCTTATAAAGGGTGGCGGGCATAAAATGGCCGCAGGCCTCACAGTTGAAACCACAAAGCTAGAGACGGCAATGAAAAGGCTTGCAGAACTGCTCAAGCAACAAGGTGCGGATCAACTTGGACCCGCAGATCTGAAATTAGATGGCCTCTTAATGTGCTCTGGCGCGACCTTAGAGCTATTGGACCTTTTAGAACAGGCAGGTCCGTTTGGGGCGGGCGCCTCTGGGCCCAAATATGTCTTTGCAAATGTGACACTGTCTTATGCCAAACGGGTTGGAGATACGCATATAAAGCTACGCTTTGGTGACGGTCTGGGCAAAACAGTCGATGCAATTGGCTTTGGCGCTTATGAAAGCGATCTTGGAGCGGCCCTAGAACACCACGATGGCCAACGCTTCCATATCGCCGGACGGTTAGAGAAAAACGTCTGGCAGGGGCGCACCTCAGTGCAAGTCAAACTTGAAGACGCCGCAAGAGCGTCTTGACAGATCTTTTGAATTGCTAATCGGCATATGATCTTAGGCATTTCTGATTGAAGACATCTGCATAAGCTCAGCAATAGCAAAAACACCCTGCCTAGTGGCACCACCGGGCCGCGCTGGCCTCATTTCTAATTAAGAGTGCCATTATGCAGAAGTTTTTTTATCAGCTCGGCATCTTTCGCTTGCGCCTAAGCTTGGTTACAAAGCAAGAGTTGCGCGCAGAACCGGTGAATTATGGCAAAGCTCTCTGTTGATAAGACCTTAAGCAAGGCAAAAACGCTTGCAAAGAGGGGCGAAATTGCGGCCGCGCGAGACCTTTATACTCAAATCTTACAAAGCTTTCCCAAAAACAAACGTGCGCAAGACGGTCTTGCATCCCTCAAGAGTGGGCCTAATGCCACTAGCATTACCCCTGCACTTGATCAAAAAATCAGACACTATATTTCTCTGCTCAGTGCTGGGCAAAACGCGGCCATCGTCGCTCAAATACCCTCACTTTTGAAACAGCATTCCAAGATTGCGGTGCTGTGGAATATATATGGGGTCGCGTTGCGGGCCAGCGGAGAGCTGACAAAGGCGCAGCACGCGCTGGCCAAGGCCGCTCAACTGAGTCCAAGCGATCCAGATATTTACAACAATCTTGGACTGACCCTACACGATCTTGAGCGTCAACGTGAGGCGCTCTCGGCTTATGAAACCTCTCTCAAACATCGCCCGCAAGATGCAGAGGTCCTTAACAATTACGCAAACACCCTAAAATCTATTGGCCGCTTTGAACAGGCCATCGAATTTTTTGAAAAATCTCTCGCGCTCAAACCCAGTTACGCAAAAGCGCACTTTAATCTTGGCAATGCCTATAAAGAGATGGGCCAATTGGATGAGGCTGTGGACGCTTATCAGGCAGCGCTCGCACTCGATCCCAAGTTTGTCGAAAGCATCAATAATTTAGGTACAGTCTACAAAACCCAAGGCAAAGTGGACAATGCGGTCGAAGCCTATAACGCAGCTCTTAAAGCGAATCCAGTTTTTGCATCAGCGCATAATAACCTTGGCAATGTGTTGAAGGATCAAGGAAAGATTGATGACGCCAAGGAGGCCTATCACAAGGCGCTTGCGATTGACCCGCACCATGCGGAGGCACATCGGAATTTAAGTTCCTTGATCAAGTATAAGGAGGGAGACGCACAGATAAAGACTGTCGCGGACCTACTTGAGACGCCCAATTTGCCGACCTCTGAGCGCTGTAGCCTTCATTTTACCTATGCTAAAATGCAAGAAGACCTTGGCCAGACAAAGGACGCCTTTGATCATTATGTAAAGGGTGGGCAATTGCGGATGTCGTTGCTTGGCTATGACATCACACAGGATAAACAGCTGTTTGAAGCGATAAAAGCGACTGCGCCAAGTATCAAAGAGAATGCGCCAACACTTTATAAAGCGAGAGCAACGCACAGCCCGATTTTCATTCTCGGCATGCCGCGCTCAGGGACAACTTTGGTTGAACAGATTATCTCCTGTCATTCACAGGTCCATGGTGCGGGTGAATTAACACTCCTCGCACGACACGGCCACGCTCTGCGAAATGGGCAAGAGGCTGCAACTGCACCCGCGATCTTGCAGCTGCGTAACGCCTATCTTGAGGATTTAGAAAAACTCTCGCAAGGCAAGCCCTTTGTTACCGATAAGATGCCGCAAAATTTCTTGTTTATCGCGCTCATCCTGACGGCGCTGCCAGAGGCAAAGATCATTCACACGAGGCGTGATCCCGCCGCCACCTGCTGGTCAAATTTCAAACATTATTTCTCGGCGAATGGAATCGGCTACAGCTACGGGCTTAGCGAAACCGCAGAATATTACAATTTATATAAAAATTTGATGATGTTTTGGGAGGATATGTTCCCAGATCGTATATATCACTTGGATTATGACAGCTTGACGCAAGACCAAGAAAAAGAAACACGAAACCTTATTGCCCACCTCGGGTTGGACTGGGAAGAGGCCTGCCTTCACCCTCAAAGAAACACACGCTCAGTTGCGACCGCGTCCCAGCAACAAGTTCGTCAAAAAGTTTACCAAGGCAGTTCACAAAGTTGGAAAAAATTTGAGGCATATCTTGGTGACGTATTTGAGGGGCTATAGCCCCTCCATAGCAAGCAACACAGGGACCAAATGGAACTGGTAAAGGGCTCCATTCTATAAAATTGATTTTAGAATTTTGGCACTTATACTGCTACAAAACGGAGGTGTTAGAGTTGAAAAAGCTTTTAATCATTGTTGCAAGTTTTATGTGCCTCACGGGCCCTGCCCTAAGTCAATCAGCCAGCGCAGAGCTCCCATCGCCTGTTTCTGCGGGTGGTGGCTTGGTCATCGGTGGCGTGGCCGCTCCTAGAACGGCACTGGCCATAGTCGCGATCGTTGGAGCCATAACACTTGTCGCGTCTCAGTCCTCTTCGCCCACCAACGGCACTTAAAACGGGTTTAACGTTATCGATAGGGCATAGCCTGGTCGAAAACCTAGGGTGCGATCATCTCAAAAGGCTATTGGCAAAACGTTAGTTTTGATCGAGTTCATCATTTATATCATTCTCAAAGGTTTTAACGTTCGCTTTCTTGGGACGGAACAGAGCGCGAAGACCAGCCCAAGTGATCAATGACACAGTTGCAAAGAGCAACACCAATTTGGGAAGCGTCATGCTCAGACCAAGCGAAATAAGAAGACCGACGACAACAGCACCAATTCCAAAACCAAGCAATACAAAGCCTGGCAAAACGGTTTCCAGAATGACCAAAACAAGGCCAAAAGCGACCCAAAACCACCAGGTCTCGTACATCATGATCCTCGCCCCTTAGCATTTTAAAGGCATCGGCGAATGCGTCCATTGCGTGGGCTGGCACGATCACCGTGTTTGACCCCTGCCCCTGCCCAACTTGCGTTAATGCTTCGACTTGCTTGAATGCGACTTGATATTGCGCCGCTTCCAATCCATTATCCGCAATCGCTTTTGCCACTACCTGCGTTGCATAAGCCTCTGCATCAGCCTGTATCCTGCGCGCCTTGGCAATTTGCTCGGCCTCATAGAGTTGCGCATCCACCGCAAGCTCTACAGCCCTTTTTTGTCCCTCTGCTTCTGTTACTTGAGCGCGGCGTGCACGCTCGGCATTCAATTGTTGCAACATGGCAGCACGTGTTGCTTCGTATAAATTGACATCCAATATCTCAGCACGCGTAACAATAATGCCCCATTCATCGACCATCACACGCACTGATTCACGAATTTTACCAATAAGTTCGCTTCTATTGGATTGGACTTCATCCAACTCCATTTTACCAATCTCGCTCCGGACAATACCAGCCACCGTTGTGGCAATCGTCGCATCTACATCGCGAATACGGTAGACCGTTTTCTCGGGCTCCGTGATCCGATAAAAAACGCTGGTCTCCACTTTCACCAGTACGTTGTCAGCCGTAATGGCATCTTGTTCTGCTGTGGGGAGCTGTCGTTCAAGAATGGAAATTTTATGCGCAATTATATCCAAAAACGGGACAACTAAATTAATGCCAGGACCGAGAACAGAATGCAGCCGTCCAAACCGTTCAACGACATGCTTTTCAGATTGTGGAACAATCCGCACCCCAAGAAAAATGACCAGAATGATAAATCCAGTCAGCAGAATATAAACTAAATTCTCTCCCAAAAGATCAAATATTAAATTTTGGTCCACAATAGGTGCTCCTTATCACGTCGTATGTTAGAAATTATACACGGCAAGAGCGTATAACAAGACGCGGAATTAAATCTTCCATTCTCTTTCCATTGAGACGTCAAATTTGATAGACAGGAGTATGGAGAGTTTTTGTCGCGACTGTTTCAGATTAAATTGCCCCCATGCGCGCTGCGACGGCTGCGGCTCACCGCGTGTTCTAAGCCATCCTGAACTTTTTGATCTCAGCATTGCGCATATGGATTGTGATGCGTTTTATGCAAGCGTCGAAAAGCGCGATAATCCAGAGCTGCGCAATAAACCCCTTATCATCGGAGGAGGCCGCAGGGGCGTTGTCTCAACCGCCTGCTATGTCGCAAGAATCCGCGGCGTCAAATCGGCAATGCCGATGTTTCAAGCGCTAAAATTATGTCCAGAGGCCGTGGTCGTGAAACCGCGCATGGAGCGCTATGTGCACTTTAGCAAAAAAATCAAAGCGATGATGGAAGAGCTTAGCCCTGCAATAGAGCCTCTCTCTTTGGATGAGGCCTTTATTGATCTCTCGGGCACAGCGAAACTGCATGGGTTTCCCCCTGCGGTTTTGCTTGCAAAACTTGTAAAGCGCATGGAACAAGAGCTTGGGCTGACAGGCTCCATTGGGCTTTCACATAATAAATTTTTGGCAAAAATCGCCTCTGACCTTGATAAGCCAAACGGCTTTTCGATCATTGGATTGGAAGAGACAGAGCGATTTCTCGCGGATAAACCCATCAAACTTATCTGGGGTGTGGGTGCAAGTGGTCAGGGAAAATTACATCAAGCAGGGATTTATACCTTTCAAGACCTGTTGCGATGGGATCGCAAAGAGCTGAGCAAAAAGTTTGGTCAACTCGGAGACCGTTTGTGGTCTTTGGCCCGAGGGCAGGATCATCGAGCAGTGGAACCGCGGGAGACCATCAAATCCATTTCACATGAAACAACATTTCACGAGGACACGAAAGATCGCACACTGTTAAAAGGACACCTTTGGCGTATGACCGAAAAGGTGTCGGACCGTGCCAAAGCAAAAGAGCTGGAAGGCTCCGTGGTCACGCTCAAACTCAAAAGCAGTGATCATAAAATTATAACGCGGCGTCTTTCTCTCAGAGAGCCAACGCAATTCGCACATGTTATTTACGACAGTTTGGCGCGGTTGCTGGACGCTACAGATCACGGCATTTCTTATCGTCTACTCGGCGCGGGTCTATCTGGGTTACAGGCAGAAGGGCAGCGATCAGTCGCCGCAGACCTTTTGGACGAACAGGCTGCGCGCAAAAGCCAAGCAGAACGCGCAAGCGATGAAATACGTGCAAAATTCGGGACCGACGCCATCGTTAAGGGGCGTGCACTACGCTAAAAGCTACTCAGCAGCGAGATGGTGAACACGGGTTGGCCCGAAATGCTCTACGACTTCGGCAAAAACAGATCTTAATCGTTGCTTGAATGCCTCTACATCGTCGCGCAATACAATACCGTTGGCCTTCAAATATAACGAGCGGTCAATTTCCAGCTGCAGCGCATGATACCCTAAAATGGGCTGGCCATATTCTTGGGCAATAAAAGCACCTGCAAAGGGTGTGTTTCGGCTGACGATAAACTCCTCCTGCCGCAGGGCAAATTCAAAGACGTCAGATATTTCTGCATCTGCTGACGCCCCAAAACGATCTCCTAAAACGATTTGTGCGCCCGCGTGCGGCTTTGACAGATACGCGACCGCCTCATGAGGCATCGAATGTACATCGACCAAAAGCGCATAGCCAAAACGTGCCTTTGCTCGATCCAAGAGCTTTTTGAGTGCCTCATGATATGGTTTCCACACCGTCTGAATGCGCCTATCTGCTTCGGGTCGAGAAATCTTCCCTCGGTAAATCTCTCGTGCATTCGCAACAACGCGTGGAATGACTCCCAAACCCGAGGCCACCCGCGGATTTTGGCTGCGCATCCTCACATTCTCGATCAGCGCAGGATCAAGTTCGTAGGGCGCACGATTTAAATCTACATAAGCGCGTGGTGCCTTGGCGACCAACAAAGGACACCCCAACTGGGGCACAAAATCGATCAGCTGATCCACGTATGCATCTTCAGAACTACGAATCGCCTTAGCATCCAAGACGGACATTTTTAGAAACTCGGGCGAGTACCTGCGTCCGCTATGCGGCGACGCGAAAACAACTGGAGATGTCACATCATCTACATCAAAAATACAGAATGCATCAGTGTTTTGGCTAAGAATCTCCATAAGTCCGATTGTACATCAAAATTAGTACAGGAAAAGGCTTGAACCTCATTCACCAACCTTTTATAGACGCAAAATCCAGAGCATATCCATAGGTGTTGCATCTGAGGGTCGGGCGGTTAGCTCAGCGGTAGAGCACTACGTTGACATCGTAGGGGTCACTGGT
>WTIQ01000191.1 GCA_011525185.1 Paracoccaceae bacterium
GTTCATATCTTCACGAAACGGTCTTGCCTCGGTCGAAAAACCTCCAAATAGAGCATCACCAGAGCTGTCTGTTGCATTGGCCAATCCTAAAAGCGTACTTTTAATCTGCATAACCTCCTCTCGGACTGCCATGCGCTCAACTTGGGTGACGGTGCCCGTATTAGACGCCACAAACAACTCTTTCAGACGGATTGAAATATTAACCGCCTCTTCCAAAGTAGAGTCCACCAACCCTAAACGTTCACTGACTTTACCAAGGTTCTTTTGATACTGGTTGATCCTTTGGTCCAACTCATTGCGCGCTGAAAGTGTTACTGCATCCATTGGCTCATCCGATGATTGCGGGATACGAGAGCCTGTCGCAATTTGCGTCTGAATATCTTGCAATCGACCTTCAATAAACTTGAACTGGTCAAGCATTTGGAGGGAAAAAAGACGTGTTGAAATAGACATGATAACCTCACATAATGTTAACGAGCGTATCAAACATTTCACGCGCCGCTTGCAAAATTTGCGCTGCGGCTTTGTATGCTTGTTGCTGTTCTAAAAGTCGGCTTGCTTCTTCATCGAGATTAACGCCCGAGAGCTCATCTTCACTAGCAAGAGCTGCATCGCGCATCGCAATTGCGGATCGCTCGACCATACGCCCAGATTCCAGCTGTGACCCAACACCAAGCGCAATCGAGCGAAAATCGTCTTGAAAACTTGAGCGCTCTGAATTTCGGACACTCAAGTTGATCATTGCTTCTATGTTACGCGCATCCCCCGAAATCGATTGGTTCAAACCTATATCAAAGTAATCCCCTTGATCGGCAAAGCCAGATACTAAAACTTCAAGGTCTTCAACTGTAAATGCTGTCACACCAGCAGAAAAGCGGGTAGCGATAGAATGGCCGCTTTCCATATCGAAGAGCTCGATTTGACCCGTTGTTTTATCCGTCATTTCAACGCGGTATTCTCTTGGCTTATCTGATTTCTCAGAAATATCTGACATCTGATATTCAGCACCCAGCCGTCTTGCCCCTGCACTATCGAGAACGATAATGAGGTCCTCTTCTGGCAAATCGGTCATTGACAAAACCTGACCCGGCAATCCCTGCACGTCCAAATTCACGTCCGCTGCCTCTGCATTGGAGGAAATCACTTTTAGGCCATTGTCCGTCAGTTCTAAATCGAAAGACCCCGCTTCTAAGCCGACAGACTTAGCATCCGTTGAGGCGACAATTGAGATATCGCCCGACGCGCGCGCTGCGATCATTGAAACAAATGGATCATGGTCAGCGCTGTCTATACTGATCACAGAATTGTCACTCACCCCTTTCACAGGAGAGCGAAATTTAAGCGCCGTGTTGTGTGACGTCAGTGTATAGACACCATCATCATTGCGCACATCAACCCGCACTGTGGCATTTCCCAACATAACATCCATTGATTTATGGTAGGAATAAACTGGCGCAACCGCTGCTGTGGCTGCTGTTTGGGCGGGCGGTGAACCTGGAATGATTGCAAATTCAGTTAAAAAGCTTTTGCCATCTGATCGTGTGATGACTAAATCCCCGCCATTCGCTTGCGCGGTATAGTCTGTACGGCCTGAAAACTCAGCCGCAAGTGTTGACGCGATCACAGAGGCGGGCGCATTACTGGCCAAAGTGTTTGATGTCTCAATCGCGACAACACCGCCATTCAAACCCGTTAAGGTTAATTTGGCTTTGTCATTTGCAGCTGGCGATGATGCGGTCCCAGCATTCCCTGAAATTGTAAATTCTGAAATTGCAGGAACTGGCATCTTGATTGAAAACGTTCGCCCTGAGAGTTGGGTTTTTGAACTATCACTCGCCGCAAGTCCAAATTTGGCTGCATCCGTTTCATCCAAAACCCGCATACTCTGACCATTCATGATCGCACCAGGTGCCGTAAGCGAAACCTGATACCCTCCAGACACTTTGATCAGGCTTGCAAATACCCTTTGTTCCTCGGGTCCCGAGACCTCAAGGGCCCCATTTTCCATCTTAACAACATAGTTTGATCCGCCAACCAATAGCGACAGTGAGGTCCCGTCCACAGGTAAGGAGGTGATCGTATCTCCGATAAGAGAAGGGATCGTGCCCCGCTCTCGGGCTGCCTCCACCATCTTCTTAGAGATATCATACGAGCCATAATTGCTAAGGGACGCACTAGAGATAGACACAGACAGATCGTCATCAGCACCCGCTCCATTAAATGCGGCTGTGATCGAAAAGGTCGTGTCAGAGGCTGAAACACGTAGTCCATCGGGACTGGCCTGTGGCTGTAATTGCTCTGCCGAAATATCCCAATTGTAGAGCACCTCAGTTCCGCCTTTTGCAAAAGTCCGTTGTAGACCGCCACTCAACTGAGCCTCATTTTGCGCAATTTTTGACGTATTTCCTAACGATGAAGACATCGTAAAGGCGCGGGGAGACATGATTTCGAGTGTCCCAAGA
>WTIQ01000067.1 GCA_011525185.1 Paracoccaceae bacterium
GTCTTTGTAGTGAGGGGCGTAACGCTCCATAAAGCGCTCTCCCTCTGAGTTGGTCAGGTAGCCCCCTTCCCCTCTTGCGCCCTCGGTGATCAAACAGCCCGAACCATAGATGCCAGTTGGGTGAAACTGAACAAACTCCATGTCCTGCAAGGGCAGACCAGCGCGCGCCACCATGCCGCCGCCGTCTCCTGTACAGGTATGTGCCGACGTGGCGCTAAAATAGGCACGCCCGTAGCCACCTGTTGCCAGCACCACCATTTTTGCATTGAAGAGATGCATGCTTCCATCATCTAATTTCCAGCACAGCACGCCCTTACAGACCCCATCATCGGACATGATGAGATCGATCGCAAAGTACTCGACGTAGAACTCTGCATTATTCTTCAACGATTGACCGTAAAGCGTGTGCAAAATGGCATGACCAGTCCGGTCAGCAGCGGCACAGGTGCGTTGTACGGCGGGGCCTTCGCCAAATTGGGTTGTATGCCCTCCGAAGGGACGTTGATAGATTTTGCCCTCTTCGGTACGCGAGAACGGAACACCGTAGTGCTCTAGCTCGTAGACGGCTTTTGGCGCTTCCCGTGCCAAATATTCCATTGCATCTGTATCACCAAGCCAGTCGGAGCCCTTGACTGTGTCATACATGTGCCACTGCCAATGATCTGGGCCCATATTTGCAAGCGAGGCTGCAATCCCCCCCTGAGCTGCGACCGTATGCGAACGAGTGGGAAAAACCTTGGTGACGCAAGCGGTTCTTAACCCCTGCTCTGCCATGCCAAGCGTGGCCCGCAATCCAGCGCCCCCCGCCCCGATAACAACCACATCATAGTCATGCGTCTCATATTCATACGCGCTCATCGCACATCACCTCTCACAAAGCCAATTTTGCTAGGGCAAAGAGCCCCATCGCCATCAAGGCATAGGAGACACAAACAACGGCAATCAGTGCCAGTTTCTGTGCCGTTCCATGAACATAGTCTTCTATCAGGACAGTTGCGCCAGATTTAAAGTGGGAAAATCCAACGATGACCGTCAAGGCCGCGACGAGAGCTGGAAAGGGTCTGGCAAAATACGCAACAACATCGCTATGACTGCTGCCGATAATGCTTCCAAATGTAAAAACAAAAAGAGGCATTAAGATCAAAAGCGCGACGGAAGAAACCTTCATTTGCCAAAAATGTTCGGTCCCCGTCTTGGCGCTCCCCATACCAACAGCCCGTTTATAATCGGTCACAAACTTCATGAATGCACTCTCTTACAAAATTATCACAGTGATGAAGGTCAAGACAAACGACCCGATGACGACGCCCCAACCCAATTTGTAGGCTGTTTCTAGCTCCAGTCCAATGGCATTGTCCCAAATCAGATGCCGCACACCGCCCAAAGTGTGATACCACAACGCCCAAATCGAGCCGAGCATGATCAGCTTTCCGAACACGCTTGTCAAAATTCTATCCACCAAGGCGAAATATTCCGCAGAGGTTGCGGCGGCAAAGAGCCACCACACACAGAGCACGGCTCCAACGATCAAGGCATTTCCCGTGATCCGCACGAGGATTGACGTTACAGACGTAAGCTGCGGTCGGTATATGGAGAGATGAGGAGAGAGAGGACGATTGTCCCGTTGAGTGTCCGACATGTATTTCCCTTCGCTTGCTTTAAAGGTCACTGTTCGGTGTTACGCTTTGGCACTGACATCTACCCTAAAACGAAAACTGAAGCAGCAAGTCAAGGCAATTACAGAGATTTGCGGCAAAATGGACAAATGTGATCACGAGAATTTAAGTCGTGATCACATATTTTTAAATTGCCGCCGTAGGTGATCTTCAAACTCAGTGCAGAGGATTATACTGGTTTCATTTGGATCATAAAAGGCATTCGCCTCACCGCAGGCCTCTAGAAAAACCCGCACGGGACTTGGAAACCCAATTTTACCCTTTAGATAGGCCAGTTCCTCCTTAATGACACTTTGAATAAGGCCCTCACCTGATCCATCAAACTCCAGATAGCCTTTCAAGTTTTCCATTTCATCAAGGACAGGACCCCAACTGTCATAGGCCAGTTGAAATTCTTCCTCACAGCTTTCACCCCGCTCGGGAGGAAGATTAAGCTCTTGAGCCAGCTCTAAACGTTCGTCTGGGTTTGCACCGTAGAACAGACAAACTAAATTGTAATATCGTTGTTCGTCGGGTCCATGCACATCCCAAAACGCAGGTTTGCCCACATCTTCGGCTTCAGCCAAAAAGCCAAAGGCGGCCTGTTTGGCAATCTCTTGTGCACTGTCTTCTTCGAAATATTCATCGATGAGCAGGATCGAGAGCACATCAGCGGCATCTTCTTCCTGACCAAAAATGGGCAGTCGCATGACGTCAATAATGGCATGTTCCAATTCATGATAAAATACAGAGACAATTTTGGCATGAATAAAATCGTCTTCTGCTGCCTCAGCCAGCGCCGCTCCAACCGACAGCCACATCGATCCTAAGCATAAGAAGAAGAATTTCATAGTGCACCCTATCTGGGCATCAAGGCCCAATAATCCATGTCTAATAAAACCTCGGGTTTATATTTTCCATTCTCATCACGCACATCATGGCCGTCAAGCCCGCTATGGGCAACCAAGCGTAAACGGAGTGCTCCAACAGAGGGATTCTTGGTTTCAGACATATCAAGCACCTCAGAATACGCACGAATTGTCGTTCCCGCAAAACAAGGGTTGGCATGGGTGCCAGCATTCAAACCAACAATCATCTGTGCGTTCGCAAGACCATTGAAGCTCAGCGCACGCGCCATTGAGATGACGTGACCACCATAAACCAAGCGCCGCGCATCAGGACGCTGGGACACGTCAAAGTGCACTTTCGATGTATTCTGCCATAACCGTGTCGCAAGGATGTGCTCGCTATCATCCACGGTGACGCCATCAACGTGATCTATAATCTCACCGACGTTATAATCCCCCCATCGATGTGGCTCACCAATTCGCTTGAAATCATATGACGCAAAACACAGGTGTTGAGGCAAAACCAAATCACTTGGATCAATCACTTTTGGCAAGGGTGGAATCACTGTTTCAGGTGCCGCAGCATCTAAATCTCGCTTGCGCACCATGACCCAGCGAACATAGTCCATAACCGCTTCGTCGTTTTGGTTCTTTCCCTCTGTATGCACATACACAACACCAGATTTACCATTAGAATTTTGCTTTAAACCTATCACCTTAGACGTCGAACTTAAGGTATCACCCGCATAGACAGGCCGATGCCAGCGCCCCATCGCATAGCCTAGGTTCGCAATGGCATTTAACGACACATCAGGGACCGTTTTGCCGAAAATGATATGAAACGCGATAAGATCATCAAGCGGTGATTTTTTAAACCCACACGCACGTGCAAATTCGTCGGAGGAATAGAGCGCATGGCGCACAGGATAGAGCGCGTGATAAAGTGCCCGCTCACCCTCTCCAACAGTTCTTGGGACAGCGTGTTCAAGCACCATGCCCATTGAATAATCTTCAAAAAAGCGGCCCAAATTGGTTTTGGTCATAATTTATTGATCTCCAAGCTTCATCGCTTTTGAATAAGGGGCCTCGACTTTTTTAATGACGGCCTGACCGCAACGAAGCTTGTTTTCAGCAGCGTCAAATGTGTAAGTGGGACTGCCATAGAGCTCCCAGCCCTTGCTCAGTGCCTCACTGACTTTATGACAGAAATCAGAGTTATCATCGCCCGTCAAAAATCGATAAAGGTCACTCATCCCTCCCCTCCGAAAGGATACACTCCAAGCACGAGATGACCTGCCGTCATCACCGCAAAAAAGCCGACGGATGCCAGAAGGAAGCGCCAATCGCGATCCGTATCGGTAATAACGGGCTTTTCCCACGTTTCAGCTTTGTTAATTGCGATCACAGTCCAGACGGCCCAGCCGAGCATGGCGCCAAACAATACGATAGAGGCGAGATCTCCATTTACGAGAAGATGCGCCAGCGCCCATGTCTTGACCGCAGTCAGCATAGGGTGGCGCATTTTTCCGCTCATACGGCCCTTGCTCACAGACATCGCCAAAAGCACCACCGCAAGGAGCATCAACAAATTATTGAGATGCGTGAAAAATTCAGGTGGCGACCAAATGCCGATGAATGGGGCTGACCGATATCCAATAATCATCAAGACCAGTCCCGCGAGAATACCGAGGGCCACGAGCCCCTTCCCCTTATCACCCAGCGCCGCGCGACGATCAGGCGCAAATCTTTTGAATGCATGCGCTCCAATCCAAAGAGCAATTCCAGCAATGAGTATAAGCATGAGCTTCATTCCTTCTATGATGCGGCTGCATTGATCATTTCAGCCAGTTTTATCAATCGCCTTGCACTTGCGACATGTAAATTCTCGACAATATGGCCATCAACCACGGCAACACCTTGCCCCGTGCGCTCTATTTCGTCAAAGGCTTCGATTTGACGACGTGCGAGTTCAATGGCATCCGTTGACGGCGCAAAGATCGCATTCGTTATCGCAAGTTGCGCGGGGTGAATGAGCGATTTACCGTCATATCCAAGGGCAAGACCCTGTTCGCATTCCAGACGCAAGCCCTCTTGATCGTTAAATTTGTTGTAAACTCCGTCAATGGCGACAAGACCCGCACTTCGGGCGGCCATGACAATTGTTTGTAATCCCATTTGAAGAGCAGATCGGTTCTGATCGCATGCACACCCCAATTCGCTTGCAAGATCGTTGGTCCCTGCAACGCATCCCTGTAACCGATTATGTGACACGATAGAGGCCGCATTCAGGATCCCTTGGCAGGTTTCCATCATCGCCCAGAGCGGCACGTTTTCCCCCACAATTTCTACTAAGGCGTCTAAATCATCGGGCGTGTTCACCTTGGGCAAAAGCACCGCATCTGCACCAGACTGCGCAACCAGTTGCGCATCCTCTCGGCCCCACTCTGTGTCCAACCCATTGATCCGAATGATTTTATAACGTGTACCGTAGTCATGGATATCTAACGCGTGCACCAAAGCCTTGCGTGCTTCAACTTTGGCTTCTGGCGTCACAGCATCCTCAAGGTCAAAAATAAGCGCATCAGCTGGCAATTGAGTCGCTTTTTCCAAAATTCGCGCTTTAGACGCTGGAATATAAAGGACGGATCGCAAAGGACGAGCAAGCTGCTCCATATGGCTCCTCTTCTCATGTTGGCAGTGGGTCTTAGGCCATTTTCACCACTAAGTTTCAACCCATATTCGACATCAGGATCTCTCAGACTTTAGACCTATGCTCTAAGAGCCAGAGATGGACACACTAATCAAACGCAGGCCTGTGCACAGCAAAAGCCCGTAGGTCAGCGCAAAGAAAACGCGCTCTGAGATCAGAAAATGCCACTTCACCCCGAGATATACGCCAATCAAGGCAAAAGGGGCAAAGAGAAGACTGAGGGACAGTGTTTCCAAAGAAAACAGCCCAAGAAAAGCATAAGGCACCGCCTTAGCGATATTGATAATCCAAAAGACAATCACTGTGGTTGCCTGATATTCGGTTTTATTGGGACGTTGCGAGAGGAGATAAACAGCCGCGGCAGGTCCACCAGCGTGGCTGACAAAGCTCGTAAATCCCGCCAAAGCGCCAAGTCCCATGCCCCAATGTTTTGAAAGCGCGCTTCTGTGTAGGGCATGCTTTTTGAGCTGCGGCAGAGTTTGCCAGAGCACAAAAGCCAGACAAATTGCCCCAATCACAAAGAGTAGGTTATTTGCATTCGTCATCTGAAAGAGCAGCACACCCAAGATGACCCCAGGAACCGCCCCCAAGCATAAGACACGGGTTTCAATGGCCATCCAGCGCCTCCAATAGGGCTTGAGACTCCCGATATCCATCACCATCAAAAGGGGGAGCATCAAGCTCATCGCGGCCATTGGCTCGATGAAAGAGGCCAGCAACGCAGCGGGGACAAAGGCAGCTGCAGAGCCAAAACCGCCTTTCGAAATTCCCGAAAACGTCACTCCAAACGCAAAAACTGCGAATAAAATCGGATCAGATAGCGGATCAAAAGAGACCAAATTCATGCAATAAAATCCATTGATTAACGCCAAATATGCAGTTTCTAGCGCCGTGCAAAGCACGCTGTCGGTTCCAAGCAAGACGACTGTTCTCTTGCCTAATCAGTCAGAAAAGTCTAGGCCACGTCCGGACTTTATTTAATGGAAGCAAATCATGTCACGACCTAAGATCGCTCTGATTGGTGCCGGCCAAATTGGCGGAACCCTCGCACATTTAGCTGCAATCAAGGAACTCGGAGATGTCGTTCTCTTCGACATCGCAGAAGGGATACCCGAGGGTAAAGCCCTTGATATCGCCGAATCTGGCCCCTCAGAGGGCTTTGATGCGACGTTAAAAGGAACACAATCTTATGAAGATATCGCTGGGGCAGATGTCTGCATTGTAACGGCTGGCGTCCCACGCAAACCAGGCATGAGCCGGGATGATCTTTTGGGGATTAATCTCAAAGTGATGAAATCCGTTGGGGAGGGCATTCGCAACCATGCGCCCAACGCTTTTGTGATCTGTATCACCAATCCGCTCGATGCAATGGTCTGGGCCTTACGCGAGTTTTCAGGCCTTCCCCACAATAAGGTCTGCGGCATGGCAGGCGTTTTGGACAGCGCGCGCTTCCGGCATTTCCTCAGCACTGAGTTTAACGTATCTATGAAAGACGTAACCGCCTTTGTCCTTGGCGGTCATGGCGATACAATGGTGCCACTGGCGCGCTATTCCACGGTTGCAGGTATCCCGCTGCCTGATTTGGTCTCAATGGGATGGACAACGCAGGAGAAGCTGGATGCAATCATTCAACGCACGCGCGACGGTGGGGCAGAAATTGTTGGCCTCTTGAAAACTGGCTCGGCGTTTTATGCCCCTGCCACCTCTGCCATCGAAATGGCAGAAGCCTATTTGAAAGATCAAAAGCGCCTCTTGCCCTGCGCTGCATATTGCAACGGCGAGTTCGGGCTAAAAGACATGTATGTTGGCGTACCTACAATCATTGGGAAAGACGGGATTGAACGTATCGCAGATATCAAACTCAACGGCGACGAACAGACGATGTTTGACAATTCTGTGAACGCTGTGAAGGGCTTGGTTGACGCCTGTAAGGCAATTGATCCAAGCCTTGGGTAATCAAACCAAGGTGCGTGACATTGCCAAGGTGCTGCATATTAGACAAATAAAACTGACCTAAAGCGTGTCACGCTCTAACATATGCGAATGACCTGCTCTTAGCATAACTCGAGACACCGAAAACGCGCCTGTTGATTTTGGGCGCGTTTTTTTGTGCTAATTTTGTCAGAGAACAGCCTTAAGAGCGAGTCTCTACCATTACCCTAAAGCACAATGATTAATTTTGTGATCACACAAATTTTTTTAGTGATCACAAAATTGGAAAATATCTATATTATTGCATCAATTTGGCCGAAAGCGTTTTCTAATCAGTGCAAGGCTATCCTATGCTGACTACAAGTCAAAGCTGAACGGGAACTTTTATGAATATCCACGAATACCAGGCGAAGGGATTGCTTCGCTCGTACGGTGCACCTGTGTCCGATGGACGCGTCGTACTCAAAGCCGAAGACGCGAAAACATCCGCAGGAGAGCTTGACGGCCCCCTCTGGGTTGTGAAGGCGCAAATTCATGCAGGTGGTCGTGGGAAAGGCACCTTTAAAGAGGCGGATGCGGGTGAAAAGGGCGGAGTGCGAATCGCACATTCAGCCAGCGATGCAGCCGATGAAGCTAAGAAAATGCTTGGCCGAACGCTGGTCACCCATCAAACTGGACCAGCTGGAAAGCAAGTGAACAGGATTTATATCGAAGATGGCGCAGATATCGCCCGTGAGCTATATCTTGCCCTTTTGGTAGACCGTCAAACCAGCCGCATTTCGTTTGTCTGTTCGACGGAAGGCGGCATGGATATTGAAGAGGTCGCGGCCAAAACACCAGAACTGATCCTTTCTTTTGCAGTAGACCCCGCAACGGGGTATCAAGCCTATCACGGACGCCGCATTGCCTTTATGCTCGGCCTCCAAGGCAAGCAAATCAAACAATGCGTGGCCCTGATGGGTACGCTTTACCGCATGTTTGTTGAAAAAGACATGGAGATGCTCGAAATCAATCCGTTGATTGTGACGGAAAATGGCGAGCTGAAATGCCTTGATGCGAAAATGGGATTTGATGGAAATGCGGTGTATCGCCATTCCGACATCGCCGAGCTGCGCGATACCACTGAAGAAGACCCCAAAGAGCTTGAAGCCTCCAAATACGATCTAAATTACATCGCGTTGGATGGTGAAATCGGCTGTATGGTGAACGGCGCGGGCCTCGCCATGGCAACGATGGACATTATCAAACTCTATGGTGCAGAACCCGCCAACTTTCTTGATGTGGGCGGCGGTGCGACCAAAGAGAAGGTGACCGAAGCCTTCAAAATTATCACCTCTGATCCCAACGTCAAAGGAATACTTGTCAACATCTTCGGCGGAATAATGCGCTGTGATGTGATCGCCGAAGGCGTTGTCGCCGCGGTGAAAGAGGTCGGCCTCAAAGTACCACTGGTGGTGCGGCTCGAAGGCACAAATGTCGAAAAGGGCAAAGAGATTATCAATGGCTCTGGCCTCGACGTCATTGCAGCTGACAACCTCAAAGATGGGGCAGAAAAAATCGTTAAAGCGGTCAAAGGATAAGATCATGGCAGTCCTTGTAAACGAAAATACTAAAGTGATTTGTCAGGGCTTTACGGGCTCTCAGGGTACATTTCACTCCGAACAAGCTATTGCCTATGGAACGCAAATGGTTGGCGGTGTCACGCCAGGTAAAGGGGGGCAACGGCATTTGGACTTGCCCGTGTTTAACTCCGTGCATGAGGCAAAAGAGATAACAGGCGCAAATGCCTCGGTGATTTACGTCCCCCCACCCTTTGCCGCCGATAGTATCCTTGAGGCCATTGACGCCAAGATGGAGCTGATCGTGGCAATTACCGAAGGTATTCCCGTGTTGGATATGATGCGGGTAAAGCGTGCATTGCTTGACAGCACGTCGATCCTTATTGGCCCCAATTGCCCTGGTGTTATCACGCCAGATGCCTGTAAAATTGGCATTATGCCGGGCCATATTCACAAACGTGGCTCGGTTGGCGTCGTCTCACGCTCTGGGACACTCACCTATGAGGCAGTAAAACAGACAACGGATGTCGGCCTTGGTCAATCAACTTGCGTCGGGATTGGGGGCGATCCAATTAAAGGCACAGAACATATTGATGTGTTGGAATGGTTTCTTGCAGATGACGAGACACAATCCATCATCATGATCGGTGAAATCGGTGGCAGCGCCGAGGAAGAAGCCGCGCAATTCATCAAAGATGAAGCAAAAAAGGGACGCAGCAAACCCGTCGCAGGCTTTATCGCGGGCCGGACCGCACCTC
>WTIQ01000043.1 GCA_011525185.1 Paracoccaceae bacterium
TTCTTCAACCTGGCAAGAGCGTTTTTACTTGGGCGGCTCTCTTACCGCTATTTTCAGCCATCCTATTTGCGATATATGGCCTGATGAACCGCTATGTGGCGCAAAAAGACAGTGCAGCCACGTCCTTTTTCTGGACAGGTGTTGTAGGTGTCGTCTTTGCCACTTTGATGGGAATGATGTCTTGGGAGCCAATGACGGGGACTGACTGGGTTTGGATGGCAGTCCTCTGCGTCAGTGGCGCACTTGGTCATTTCCTACTCATAAAAAGCTACGAGTTGGCACAGGCGAGTGTTTTGCAGCCCTTTGCCTATTTTCAACTGCTCTTTGTTACGGTGATCGGCATCAGCCTTTTTGGGGAATCATTGCATATGCATGTTGTCGTAGGCTGCGGGGTCATTGTGGCCGCGGGGCTCTTTACCCTATGGCGCGAGACCTTAAAATCGCGCACCCTTTAAATATTGGGAAAAGGGAACAGGCAGCGGGTCCAAGTTCAGGCGCTCTCGATAAATCGGCAGACTTTCGGCTGTGCGCATGACGTAATTGCGGGTTTCTGAAAAGGGGATCAATTCAATCCAATCAATTATATCAATGTCTTTGCGTCTTGGATCGCCGAGCAAACGCATCCATCGATCAGCCCGCGTTGGTCCTGCATTATAAGCGATCGAGACGAGAACAGGATTGCTTTGATAGCGATCAGAAAGCTCTTTGAGATAGGTGGTCCCGATCAAGGCATTGTATTTCCAATCATTGAGCATGCGAGAGCGGGAATATTTAACCTGTAAGTTTCCAGCCATTTCTCTGGCAGTTTTTGGCATGACTTGCATGATCCCAAGCGCCCCGACAGGAGAAACCACATGAGGGTCAAATTCACTCTCGCGTCGCGCAATCGCGAGGGCGAGCTGTGATGGAACTTGGTGATTTTCGTGCATCATCGGATGCAGCGCATAATAAGCGCGCGTAAAATCCTTGCCCTCAGACGCTTTGCGTTTGCCAACCATGACAAGCTCATGAGGACGTTTCAGCTCTTCCAGAAAATCGGTCATTTGCAATATTTCCCGATCGCTTAGCGTCTCACTGAGATGTGTGATAAAGCGCTCGGCAAGAACAGTTTCCCCAGCCGCAAATAAAAGCACTGCTGCTTTAAAGACAGAGCTGTTGAGAAACGGCGCACCTCGCCAGTCGGGAATCGGGGCAGGGGGGTTGAATTTATAGGGAAATGGGGCCGATATTTTTTCAGCGCTCAAGAGACCATAAAAGCTCGTTTGATACTCTGCTCCCTGAGCATAAGCTTTTTGTGCATTGGATGAGGCGCCTTGCTTTTCATAAGCGCGACCAATCCAGTAATAGGCTCGCCCCAAGGAAATGGGCGTATCCACTGAAAATAAAAACCGTTCAAAATGTAACTGTGCAGTTTCTGGTGCATTGCGATGGCGCAGCGCGGTATATCCCGAAAGCCATTCTAAATCTGCATAATCACGCCCCTCTTTTAGGTGATGCGCAGAGGCAATGGCGTAGGCGGTTTTGTATTTTTGGTCAAAGAGAAGATCGCGCACGATATTGCGTCGATCTGGCCCCCATTTACTGGGCCTTCCCAATGAGTTTTCAGATGCACTTGCCTTGAGCATGAGCTCTATTGCAGAGTCCCGCTTGCCTGTCTTCATGCGCCATTTGAAGCGCGCGTAGGTGATCAGTGGATGCGAACGCAGCTCGGAAGGAAGCTTTGAGAGCATCGACGTAACGCCGTTTTTGCCGTCAAGCAGAGCAAAATACGTATTGCGCATGTGCTGGTTGTCGGTTGAGACATAGGGCAAGATCATGGCTGTATCGGTGCGGGCCTCTTGCCAAATCATTTCGTACAGGCGTGCACGCGTATATTTCCTAACGTTTTTTCCGTAATGGCTTTGAATTTGTTCAAAAATGGGTTTTGGCATCTTGTACTTGAGCCAAGCGTTTTGAATGACCTCACGTGCTCTCTTTGAATTGCCTGCTGCCTCAAGCGCACGTGCGTAGGCAAATGCTCCTTCCGACGTTTGAGGGGGATGATCAGCGAAAAATTGGCGTATCAGCTCCGGCGTCGCCTCAAGGAAGGACCGCTCAGATCGCTTTTTGAAATAGGGAAGACCAGGCCAATCGGGATTGCGGGCGAGAAAGTTGACCGCGTCGCTTGCTTTACCGCGTTGGGCGCGGTGTAAATGCCATTCAATCACGTCTCGCGCGGTTTGCCCATCCTGCGCCGCGAGGGTCAAAGCCACGTCCCACTCTTGCCGCTCCATGGCCTCAAAGGCCCTTGCGAGCGGCCGCGGGGCCTCTTCAGCGTAGAGAGGGGGTGCGAAAACCAAAAAAAGAATGAAAATTCGATGTATCATCACTTGTAATTTGAGGTCTCAACAGAATACAGGATACTGAAGTTAAGCGTAGCGTTTATGGCAGGTTGGTCCAGAGGTGTTCCTAAAATTG
>WTIQ01000469.1 GCA_011525185.1 Paracoccaceae bacterium
AGGACTCCTACATCGATGCGGTTAGTATCCGCGGTGTAAGAACGCAGGACTTTGGTGTTGGCGGCGATCCGTCGTCGGCATTCTTCAAGAATGATCTCTACCACCGCCGCATTAAGTTGTGCGGTATCGCGCTGTGGCGCTGTGCAGCCTTCCAAGTAGCTCACATAGGAGCCTTTGTCCGCGACAATGAGCGTGCGCTCAAACTGGCCTGTATTTTCCGCATTGATGCGGAAATAGGTGCTAAGCTCCATCGGACAGCGCACACCTGGCGGAATATAAACAAAGGACCCATCAGAAAAGACGGCACTGTTCAGCGTAGCGTAATAGTTATCCGTTACAGGCACGACGGACCCAAGGTACTTCTTCACCAGCTCTGGGTGCTCTTTGATCGCCTCAGAGATTGAACAAAAAATCACACCCGCCTTTTTCAGCTCATCCTGAAAAGTGGTCCCGACAGAGACGCTGTCAAACACAGCATCCACGGCAACTTTGCGCCCCTCAGCAGGGGCATTCTCAGCGCCTTCAACACCAGCGAGGATCATTTGCTCCTTCAACGGGATACCTAGTTTTTCATAAGTGGCCAAAAGCTTTGGATCAACCTCGTCAAGCGACTTTGGTTTTTCTGCCATAGATTTCGGCCGCGCATAATAATACTGATCCTGAAAATCGATCTCGGGATAAGAGACCATTGCCCAATTCGGCTCTTTCATTTGCTCCCAACGGGCAAATGCGGACAGACGCCATTCGGTCATCCACTCGGGTTCATCGTTTTTCTCAGAGATAAGCCGAACAATGTCTGGATTGACGCCTTTGGGCGCGTATTCCATTTCGATCTCTGTGTCCCAGCCATATTTATAGGCCCCGCCGACTTCGCGCACGGCATCGACGGTTTCTTGATCTACACCATCTTTTGCTTTGATCTCATTTATTGCTGACATAGAAGATCTCCGATCATGTCAATTCATCCTGCTCGTTTCATCATGTAGGTTGTTTTTTTCGCCAACCAATGATCAACAAAGCGATTTATGTCCTGTCGCGTTGTCGCAGGGCCAAGACTAACCCGAACGGCGCAAGAGGCCGCCTCTGCATCGAAGCCAAGTGCGGTTAACACTGTGCTTGCTTTTACTTTCCCGCTGGAACAGGCCGAACCCGCCGAGACAGCGAACCCGCTCAGGTCCATTTGCATGACCTGCGTCTCGCCTTTCCAGCCCCGCGCAATGATACAGCTTGTGTTCGACAGACGCTTTTCGTCTTTGCCGACAATTATAAGATTATCGCTGGCAGAGAGGAGCGCGGCCTCCATCTCGTCGCGTAGGTCTCTCACACGCTCCCAATCCCCATCCGCTAGGCTTCTTTGTGCCGCCTGCGCAGCGGCCCCAAAACCCGCAATGCTGATAATATTCTCGGTTCCCGAGCGCCGCCCCATTTCTTGACCACCGCCACCATAACGCGCTTCAAAATCAACACCTTTTTTGACCAGAAGTGCGCCGACACCCTTGGGTCCACCAATCTTATGCGCCGACACCGCAGCCATTTTAATGCCGCTCCATCCAAAGGCCAAGGGAGACTTGCCAAAGGCCTGTGTCATATCGCTAAAAAACAAATCTTGAGGCAAGCTTTGAAGCAAACCAGTTTCAGAATTTGCTGCTTGTAGGGTACAGCGGGACGGCTCGGTTAAACGGACGCGACCCGTATGCTCCACGCTTAAGTTATTCACACTATGTGCACGTACTGCATCGTGTTCAATTTCAGCACCCTGTATTTCATTTCCAGACAGCGCTAAAAAGCACGCTTCAGTGGCGCCCGAAGTAAAAACCACTTCCGAGGGCTCAGCGCCAAGGGCCTCTGCAACCTGTCGCCTTGATTTTTCGACAATCGCTTTTGCGGCGCGTCCTTCCGCGTGAACCGAAGACGGATTGCCAATGACGTCCATCGCCTCAATCATCGCATCTCGTGACGCTAGTGCGAGAGGCGTCGTCGCATTGTAATCTAGATACACCCGCCTCATCATTCATCCACTACAGTCAAAAGTGTCGGTAAGGCGGGGCAAGGGACAAGATCATTGTTCACAATATCAGAAAGTCGTGTCTGGTGCAAAAACACATAGACATGCGCACTCATGCTTTCCCACAGACGGTTTGTCAGGGATTGTGCCTTGCTTCCAGATTTCGCTCCGGCAGCATTCGCATTGAGGTGTTTTGCATCGATTGTTTCATCGACTGCGGCCAAGACATCTACAACTCTGATTTCGGTGCTAGGGCGGGCCAATCTATACCCCCCATGCGGACCACGTACCGAGTCAACCAAATCATCTCGCCGCAATTTTACAAATAACTGCTCCAGATAAGCCAACGAGATGCCCTGACGCTTGGAAATATCGGAAAGTGACGTTAAGCTATCCTGAGGTTGAAGTGCCAAATCTGTGAGAGCAATCATTGCATAACGTCCTTTTGTACTCAACTTCATAGACTTAGTCCGCAAAATGATTGACCTAGGCAGACACACACCTTATCTGCAACTAGCACACAAAGCCGCATACACACCTTTTTAGAATCGTTCTAAAGTCGAGGACGTTTTCTGTCAAGGCGCAGCACCACATATTGAGGAGAACCACAGAGCGATGCCCGAGGTTATTTTTCCCGGACCGTCAGGTCGTTTGGAAGGCCGCTATCACCCGCAAAAAGACAGGGATGCACCTATTGCGATTATTCTGCATCCCCATCCCCAGTTCGGCGGCACGATGAATAATAAGGTGGTTTATAACCTGCATTATGCCTTTCACAATATGGGCTTTACGGTCTTGCGCTTTAACTTTCGCGGAGTGGGCCGGAGCCAAGGCGAATACGATGAAGGCGAAGGCGAGTTGAGCGATGCGGCTTCCGCGCTCGATTATTTGCAATCCATGAACAACAATTCGAAACATTGCTGGGTGGCCGGATTTAGTTTTGGGGCCTGGATTGGCATGCAGCTTTTGATGCGACGTCCTGAAATTACAGGTTTTATCTCGGTCGCGCCTCCTGCCTATATGTACGACTTTTCCTTTCTTGCCCCTTGTCCGTCGTCGGGCTTGATTATCAATGGCACAGATGATCGCATTGCCCCCCCTGTTGAAACAGAAAAACTGGTTGAAAAACTGCATGAACAAAAAGGCATTACAATCACCCACACGCAGTTAACGGGTGCGGGTCATTTCTTTGACGATCATCACATGGACAATATGATCCATCACGTTAGCACCTATGTAAAACGTCGCTTAACGGAAACAACGCGCTAACCCAAATAGCGCCCTTAAGCACACAGAAACCGCGCCAGCCTTATGGTTTGGCGCGTTTCTTTTTTGCATTTACCACTTTTTCTGCAAGGTCGCGCGCGATAGCAAAGGCACCTTTAATTTTATCACTGTCTTTTGCCCAATCGCGCCGAACAACGATTTTATTATCTTTTATCTTCGCCAAACCGTTTTGAGCTTGAATAAATTCAACAAGGCCCTCGGGTGACGCAAATTTGTCATTGTGGAACTGTACGGTCGCCCCTTTTGGCCCCCCGTCTAGTTTCGCAATTCCAGCGCGTTTGCACATCGCCTTAATCCTGACCACCAATAAAAGTGTATTCACTTCGCTGGGCAAAGGACCAAAACGGTCGATTAACTCTGCTGCAAACCCTTCAAGCTCAACCTTTTTACTTAAGGACGACAAGCGCCGATACAGCCCCAGACGCACATCCAAATCTTGCACGTAGCTCTCGGGGATCAAAACGGGGACACCGAGGTTAATTTGCGGCGCCCATTGATCATCGGCCACACTCAACCCCTCCATTTCACCTGCTTTGATTTTAGCAATCGCCTCTTCGAGCATAGATTGATAAAGCTCATAGCCCACATCTCGCATTTGGCCTGACTGCTCGTCACCCAGCAAATTGCCTGCCCCTCTGATATCAAGGTCTTGAGAGGCCAAAGCAAATCCAGCTCCAAGCGTGTCCAGTGAGCCTAATACCCGCAAACGTTTTTGCGCCGCATCGGTGAGTATTTGCCTTGGTTTTGTTGTCAAATAGGCAAAAGCGCGGGTCTTTGAGCGGCCCACACGCCCCCGAATTTGATACAATTGGGAGAGGCCAAACATATCAGCGCGATGAATAACCATCGTATTGGCCGTCGGAATATCTAATCCTGATTCTACAATGGTCGTCGCCAGCAAAACATCATATTTTCCGTCATAAAAGGCATTCATCCGTTCATCGAGCGCTCCTGCTGCCATCTGACCATGTCCGACAACATAAGTCAGCTCAGGGAGCTGCTCTCTTAAGAACGCCTCCATCTCTGGAATGTCGGAGATACGGGGCACAACAAAAAAGGACTGCCCCCCTCGGTAATGTTCGCGCAAAAGAGCCTCGCGAATTGTGATTGGATCAAATTCACTCACATAGGTCCGAATAGCGAGCCGATCTACAGGCGGCGTTGCAATGATTGATAAATCGCGCACCCCAGACAACGACAATTGCAGCGTCCGCGGTATCGGTGTCGCGGTCAGAGTAAGAACGTGAATTTCGGAGCGCATTTGCTTGAGGCGCTCTTTGTGTTGGACGCCAAAATGCTGCTCTTCGTCGATGATCAACAATCCAAGGTTCAAAAATTTAATATTCTTTGCCAAAAGAGCATGGGTTCCGACCACTATATCAACCGCGCCTTTTTCCATACCCTGTTTGGTGTTTTGTGCATCGGCATTTGAAACGAAACGTGAAAGGTGATGGACTTCAACCGGAAATCCTCGAAACCGTTCGGCGAAACTCTTGGCATGCTGACGCGCCAAGAGCGTTGTCGGAGCAATCACAGCCACTTGTACGCACGACATCGCCGCAACAAAGACCGCGCGCATCGCAACTTCTGTTTTGCCAAAACCGACATCTCCACAGATCAACCGATCCATCGGCTGACCTGAAGTCAAATCTTCGACCACATCGCTGATCGCGCGCAACTGATCGTCCGTTTCCTCATAGGGAAACCGCGCTGAAAAAGCATCCCACATCCCCAGCGGTGGCTCTAAAATCGGTGCCCGCCTCAGCGCACGTTCTGCGGCCACACGGATCAAACGATCCGCCATATCTTTGATGCGTTCTTTGAGGCGGGCTTTTTTGGCCTGCCACGCGCCTCCACCAAGTCGGTCGAGAAGCCCCTCCTCTTGTCCGTATTTGCTCAGAAGTTCAATGTTTTCTACGGGCAAATAGAGGCGCGCATTATCCGCATAAACCAGCAAAAGGCATTCATGCGCTGCCCCCGCCGCGCTCACAACTTCCAGTCCTTGAAAGCGTCCAATACCGTGATCAATGTGAACGACCAAATCTCCGACAGACAGGCTTGAGGCCTCAGTGAGAAAATTCTCCGCTTTGCGCCGCTTCGAAGACTTGCGCACAAGCCGGTCCCCAAGCACATCTTGCTCGGAAATAACCGTCATACCCTCTGCTTCAAAGCCATAATCAAGCCCCCATACAGCAAAGAACACCCCAGTTTTGCCCATCTCTTCTGCGCTTGAAACAAAGGACTGCTGCGCCAGCCCCTCATCTTTCAGCAATCCCGCAACGCGCTCGCGCGATCCTTCCGAATAGCTAGCCACAAGGACTGGAGCCTCTTGCATTTTGACTTGAATATGATCTTTTAAAATATTGAATAAATTTACATTTTCTTGTTGACGCTCGGGTGCGAAGTTACGTCCTTTACGCGCCCCTGCATCCAGAACGCCTGGACCGCTAGGTTGAGCGTTCGGGTGAAATTGAAGCACTCGGAGCTGAGATAAAAGGCCCTGCCATGCCCCATCGTCCGTATAAAGCAACTCTGGAGAAACGGGTTTATACACTGTGTCGTGCTTACCTGCCTGCTCAAGTGCATGCTTGCGGGTGTCATATTGATCTGCAATTGTGTCCCAACGCGCCAGCCTTGCAGGCTCTAATTGATCATCTAGGCTAACACTTGCATCTGGGAGATAATCGAAAAGGGTCTCAAGGTCTTCATGAAAGAAAGGCAGCCAATGTTCTACGCCTTGATATTTTCGACCGTTGCTGACAGCCTCATAGAGAGGGTCGTCCGTTCGCGCCGCACCAAATTCAATGCGATACTTCTGCCGAAAGCGACGAATAGCGTCCGCATCAAGAATAATTTCTGAGACAGGCGCGAGCTCAACATGTGACAGCTTTTCAACCGTTCTTTGCGTCTCACTGTCAAACCTACGCGCTCCATCCAAGACGTCGCCAAATAGATCGAGACGAATTGGACCAGTTTGACCAGGAGGAAATATGTCGATGATCCCCCCGCGGATTGCAAATTCACCCGCCTCCATAACCGTTGGCGTTTGGCTAAAGCCCATGCGCACCAGAAAGTCGCGCAGCGCCTTTTCATCAATTTGACGGTCCACCTCTGCTCTGAACACAGAATTTTTTATCAATGCGCGGGTCGGAATACGCTGTGTTGCAGCGTTGAGTGTAGTTAACACGACAAAGTTTTGCGGCCTGTTGTGCACAAGGGTCGCCAAACAAGCCATGCGCGCGGCTGATATATCACTTTGAGGCGAGATCCGATCATATGGCAGGCAATCCCACGCTGGAAACGTGAGAACAGGCATGTCAGGGGCAAAAAACCGCAACGCATCTTGCATCATTGCCATTCGCCTATCGTCGCGGGCAATATGCAAAACGGGAGCCTCTGTTTTCGCCATCTCTTTGAGGATAAGGCAGGCATCATACCCCTCAGGGGCACCCCCTATGACAATTTTTTCTCCCACTTTTATCTCTCTCCTCAACGACAAAACGGTGTCGTCTTTACAATTGATACTGCTCAATCCAAAGCGCCATGGCCCAGAAGGCTGCCGAAAAAACAGTTAGAACCGAATAAACTATGGACCAGCGCCTTAGTCGTCGAATGGAGCGAAACAGCTCCTCAAATTCATCTGGAACGGCTCCAATCCAACGGACCGCCAAGTGTCCGCGCTGAATTAGACTTGGCACAAGTGGAAACACGAGAAAGCTCACAGCCTGCATAAGCTCTTGATCGTGATAAAACGCAGCTGTGAGCCAAAACGCCGCCAAAAAACTCAAAGGGCCAAGCACAAGCGGCTTTTGCATATCTGTGTAAAGGCTCTCCGAACGCTGGATATACAAAAACACTGATTGAGCCAGCAGGAGCTTGTGCGATTGTGATTGGTGACGTGCATGCTTGAGCTGGTGATATGACACACCAAAGAAATATTGCACAAAAATAGCCCAAATTCCGACCAGCAAAAGCCAGAACCAAATACTTGAAAAAGAAGCATAGCTGATAGGGATCATTTCGCGCCAAAAGAATACACCGAGGAGCACATCTAACAATTCTACGACGCAACGCAAGCCCTCTGCCTGTTGTTCTGCCTAGCGTTCTCCCTGCTCTTTTGATCATTTCTTTGTCTGTTCTAAGCTTGCTCGAGGCACGATATCATGTCAGTATTGCGCAAATGCTAAAGGATATACGATGAAATCCGCACTGTCTGCCGCCTACCCCGCAGCCCGTTTCCGCCGCTTTAAAAAGATGCCCGCTACCCGTGCCCTTGTGCGCGAAAACACTCTTAGCGTGGATGATCTGATTTGGCCCGTCTTCTTGTGTGATGGTGAAAATGTCGAGCAACCTGTCGTCTCTATGCCAGGGGTGGTTCGTCACAGTGTCGATCGCGTTGTCGAAGCCGCTAAACAGGCCTATGATCTGGGGATACCCGCGATCTGTTTATTTCCCTATACCGATCCCTCGCTTAAAACCGCAGATTGTGCCGAAGCATGGAACCCTGAAAACCTCTCAAATCGGGCAACGCGAGCGATCAAAAAAGCGGTTCCAGACTTGGCGATCATGACAGATGTCGCACTCGACCCCTATAACATCAACGGCCATGACGGCTTTGTGGTGGATGGTGAAATCTTAAACGATGAAACAGTTGAGGCGCTGGTCAAGCAAACTTTGTCTCAAGCCGAAGCTGGCGCGGATATTATCGGGCCGTCTGACATGATGGACGGGCGCATTCGTGCGATGCGAGAGGCGCTTGAGAATGAAGGCCATACAAACGTTATGATCATGAGCTACGCGGCGAAATATGCCAGTGGCTTTTACGGTCCCTTTCGTGATGCGGTCGGAGCGGCGGGGGCGCTCAAAGGCGACAAATCCACCTACCAAATGGACCCAGCAAATTCAAATGAAGCGCTCAGGCTTGTCGCCCGCGACCTCTCAGAAGGGGCCGATATGGTCATGGTTAAACCCGGAATGCCCTATCTGGACATTTGCAGACTCGTCAAAGATCAATTCGGCGCACCAACTTTTGCGTATCAAGTCTCGGGTGAATATGCGATGCTGAACGCAGCAGGACAAAATGGGTGGCTTGATCTGGACAAAGTGATGATGGAAAGCCTCTTGGCCTTTAAACGCGCGGGATGTGACGGAATTTTGACCTATTTTGCCCCCAAAGCGGCAAAGGTTTTAGCAAAGCTTTGAGCTTGATTATGCTGTCTTAGACCGTGACACGCGAGCGGAAGTAATTTATAATGACGCATATGAGCAGACCTGCGAGAAAAAATAAGGCAGGCTTATTTGATAAACAGGCAAATGGACTTTGAAAATGGTCTTCAAAAAATCGATGTTACTTGCAATTGCACTCGGATCTCTGGTCCTAAGTGGTTGCTCTCAACCAAGCTTCAATACAGATGCCCTCAGAAATGCGGTGACAGAAGATGCTGAAAAAATTGATGCAAGGGTCGACGTAACACTCAATCAGCTCTACGCTCAGTACCCCAACGTGCGCGATCTCAGCTCGAGAGCGGCGGGAATTCTTGTCATTCCGCTTGTGACCGAGGCTGGCTTCTTTTGGGGCGGCGGCTATGGACGCGGGGCATTGCGCGTGAACGGTCAAACGCAAGACTATTACTCGACTGCATCGGCCGGCTATGGGTTTCAATTCGGTGCTCAGCAATATAGCCACGCGCTCTTTTTTATGACCGAGCAATCTCTGGAAGATTTTCGCATGTCGCCAGGCTGGGCTTTGAGCGGAGATGCTGAATACACACTCTTAAGCGGCGGCGAGAGCCTGCGTGCAGAAACAACCACGGCTCTCGCACCCGTGATTGCTGTCGTGTTTGGCCAATCTGGTCTGAAATTTGGCGTCAGCATCGAAGGCCAAAAATACACGCGCATCATACCATAAAGAAATCTGGTAAACCTTCAAAATAATGCGCTTTTTGTGCAAATCCGCTTGCGAAAGCCACCATATCTAGTGTACTCTGCGATATCCTTATATGGATATTTCCTAACGCATGAGGTCCCATTGTGAGTGACGAGACTGAGAACGATAATCCAGAACAAAATCCAGAGGATTTGGGCGGAAGTTCTTTAATCCAACGTGTGTCAATCACAGAAGAGCTCAAGAC
>WTIQ01000213.1 GCA_011525185.1 Paracoccaceae bacterium
GTGTAATATCGGCTGGCTTCGGCGCCCATGAATTTATCTCGCGCTATGGGATTGAGCGGCGCGTTTACACGTCGGGGACTTCAAAATCGACGCTGGACCCGTTTAAGCCAGAAAAGAAGCAAGATATTGAGCGCTTGAACTCCATGCTCACGCAGATCCACACGAGCTTTATTGCGCATGTGAAGGCACGGCGCGGCGCACGTTTGTCCGAAGATGAACGTCTTTTTTCAGGGGAATTCTGGGCAGGGCAACCCGCCATTGATTTGGGCCTAGCGGATCACATCGGGCATTTGGAACCTGTTATGAAAGAGCAGTTTGGTCAAAACGTTAAGTTTCGCCAGTATGGTGCGAAAAAGGGATGGGCGCAGCGCCTTGGTGGTCGCATTTTTGAAGATGCATTTCAGTCATTTGAAGAGCGATTGACCTACGCTCGATTTGGCCTGTGACATGATTTATAAGATCGTCATATTCTTTCTGATTGGGATGGCGATCCTGGGCATGTTTGGACGCATTCGTCTGCCAAAAAAAATGACGCGCATTGCAAACCGGTGCCCAGACTGCGGTAAATTTAAGATTGGTAAAGGGGATTGTTCCTGCAAGGGCAAGCGGGGATAATATGCTGGCTTGGGGTTTTTCTGTCCTTGGATTGATAATCCTTTTGATCTCTGGTGATGCGCTGGTCAAAGGTGCCGTGAACCTGAGTTTGCGACTAGGCGTTCCAGCCCTGATCATAAGCCTTACAATCGTTGCCTTTGGGACGTCTGCACCTGAGCTATTGATCGCCATTCAAGCAACCCTTGAAGATGCGCCTGGTCTTGCTCTCGGTAATGTCGTGGGCTCGAATACTGCGAATATATTGCTCGTTCTCGGCGTGCCTGCGCTTTTGTTTTCGCTGGATACAACCCAATGTGCGCCACGCGTGACCTACTTATTTATGCTGTTTTCATCACTTGTGTTTATTGCCCTCGCCGCAACAGGTGTCTTTGATGTCTGGCAGGCTGCGATCCTTTTGGCGTTACTCGCTGTCTACCTCTACAAAAATTTCAAGGATGCGACAGATCAGAGTGTGACATCCGAATGCGGTATGGTGGACCCAGACGATGAATTAGAAGGGGCGGACCCGTCGTTGCCAAGTTGGAAAATTGGGGCCTATCTCGCCGTTGGTTTAATCGGTTTGCCCGTCGGCGCCGATTTGCTCGTTGATAGTGCAACCGAGATTGCCCGCCGTTATCATGTGAGCGATGCTGTCATTGGCCTTACCCTCGTCGCCATCGGGACGTCATTGCCAGAATTGGCCACAACCGTTATGAGCGCTTATCGCAAACAGGCAGATGTGGCGCTTGGTAATGTGATTGGGTCAAATATCTTTAACTTACTTGCGATCGTTGGCGTTGCAGCCCTTGTGGATGAGATTTCAGTGCCGCGTGACTTTGTGCATTTCGATCTCTGGATCATGTTCGCCGCATCGCTCCTGATTGCACCATTCGTCTTTTTAAGCTGGAAAATCGGTCGAATTGGCGGCACAGTGTTGACTGCGCTCTATGTGCTCTATGTTTTGTCAGTATTGCATTAACAACCGATGAGAGGATCAATGAGAGCACTCGTGACAGGCGGTGGGCACCGTTTAGGGCGTGCTATGGCACTGTATCTGGCGGATCGCGGATACGATGTTGCGGTTCATTACAATGCCTCAAAAGCGGCCGCACAAGAGGTGGTTCAGCTCGTGACAGCCAAAGGGAGACGCGCTGTCGCGCTGTCTGCGGATATTCTCAACGAAGACGATGTGAGCACGCTTGTTCAGCGATCCTGTGACGCTTTGGGGGGCGAACTGAGTGTTCTTATCAATAATGCGTCGATCTTTGAATATGACACAGTTCAGACGGCAACCCGCACAAGCTGGGATCGGCATATTGAAAGTAATCTCCGTGCTCCATTCGTGCTGACACAGGCCTTTGCTTCGCAAGTTCAAAAAAATAGTCAGGATGAAAATGATGAGGCGATTGCGAGATCTCTCATTGTGAATATGATTGATCAGCGCGTTAGAAAACTAACCCCAGAATTTTCCACCTACACCGTTGCTAAAATGGGTCTTTGGGCCCTGACGCAAATTTCAGCGCAAGGGCTTGCTCCTGATATTCGTGTGAACGCAATCGGCCCAGGCCCAACGCTCCAAGGGCATCGTCAAAGTGACAAACATTTCCAGAAGCAGCGTCAAAATACCGTCTTAGAACGCGGCGCAAACGTCGGCGATATTACAGCAGCGTTGGGATATTTTTTAGATGCGGATGCTGTAACAGGCCAGCTCATATGCGTAGATGGGGGCCAGCATTTGAGTTGGAAAACACCTGATGTCTTGGGCGTTGAGTAGCACTTTTACCATCGAGTTTTTAAAATTGTTAAGGATCGCGCAAAACTGTAAAAAAAATGTTACAAATCAGATGCTTATAGT
>WTIQ01000501.1 GCA_011525185.1 Paracoccaceae bacterium
CTCTTTATCGGGGATTATTTTGCAAGAGGATCCAAACGTTCGGGGGCTTGGTGCTCTGCCATGCGCTCGCAAAAGACGTTTCCCGCTCACACAGCGCCCATCGTGATAAACGTATGTAATTTTGCCAAAGGCGAGCCCGCGCTTTTGTCCTATGACGATGCAAGAACACTGTTTCACGAATTTGGACATGCGCTGCATCAAATGCTGTCTGATGTCACCTATGATATGGTATCAGGCACATCAGTTCCGCGCGATTTTGTCGAATTGCCAAGCCAGCTCTATGAACATTGGCTTGAGGTACCAGAGGTTTTAAAGCAATTTGCAACCCATGCCGAGACGGGCGAAGCTATTCCCGAAGAGCTTTTACAAAAAGTGCTTGATGCCGCCACTTTTGATATGGGGTTTCAAACAGTGGAATATGTGGCCTCAGCCCTGGTTGATCTAGAATATCATACCCAAGACAGCCCTTTAGACATAATGGCACGACAGAGCGAAATTCTCGATGCAATTGGCATGCCAAATGCCATTGGCATGCGCCATGCAACACCACATTTTGCCCATGTCTTCTCAGGCGGATATTATGCCAGCGCCTATTATAGTTACATGTGGTCAGAAGTCATGGATGCCGATGCCTTCGCCGCCTTTGAAGACGCAGGCAACGCCTTTGATCCGCGCCTTGCCCGTTCGCTTGAGGAAAACATCCTCTCAAAAGGCGGCTCACAGGATCCAGAGGCGCTGTATTTGGCCTATCGCGGAAGATTACCGCAAGTGGAAGCCTTGTTAAAAGGTCGCAAACTCGTTGCATAACGGGTTTGATAGGTCCATCTAAAGCACTCTTTAAGCTTGCAAAAAAAAGCAATAAAAAATCTCGCACTATGTGTTGACTCACTCTCACGCGCTCCCTAAATACACGCCGTTAGCACTCATCATGGATGAGTGCTAACCCCTCCACAAATTCTGACGAGGGGGGAAACATTAATTTTGAGCGTAAGGAGCCTAACAAATGGCATTGAAACCGCTTCATGACCGCGTGCTGGTCCGTCGTGTTGAAAGCGACGAGAAGACCGCTGGCGGACTGATCATCCCTGATAGTGCAAAAGAAAAGCCTGCAGAAGGTGTTGTCGTCTCTTGCGGCGCAGGTGCACGCAAAGACAGCGGCGAATTGATCGAAATGGCTGTGAGCGAAGGGGACAAGATCCTGTTTGGCAAATGGTCAGGCACAGAAGTCACCGTCGACGGTGAAGAGCTTTTGATCATGAAAGAAAGCGACATCTTGGGCATCATCGCCTAAGCCGTCCTGAATTTAACAAAAACTAAGAGACGAGGAAAAGCACAATGGCTGCTAAGGACGTCAAATTCGACACAGATGCCCGCAATCGCATGCTGAATGGTGTAAACATTCTTGCTGACGCGGTAAAAGTGACACTCGGCCCGAAAGGCCGTAACGTTGTCATCGATAAATCCTTTGGTGCCCCACGCATCACAAAAGACGGTGTGACGGTTGCAAAAGAGATCGAGCTTGAAGACAAGTTTGAAAATATGGGTGCGCAAATGGTCAAAGAAGTGGCCAGCCGCACAAATGACGAAGCGGGTGACGGAACAACAACCGCAACCGTCTTGGGCCAGGCGATTGTTCGTGAAGGCATGAAATCTGTTGCAGCGGGCATGAACCCAATGGACCTCAAGCGCGGTATTGACAAAGCAACAGCGAAATTGGTTCAAGAAATCAGAGCCGCCTCACGTGAAGTCAAAGACAGCGACGAAGTTGCACAGGTTGGTACAATTTCTGCCAATGGCGAAGCAGAAATCGGACGTCAAATTGCCGATGCGATGCAAAAAGTTGGCAACGAAGGCGTTATCACTGTTGAGGAAAACAAAGGTCTGGAAACAGAAACAGACGTTGTTGAAGGTATGCAGTTTGACCGCGGTTACCTGTCTCCTTACTTTGTAACCAACGCAGACAAAATGACATCTGAGCTCGAAGATTGCATGATCCTTCTTCACGAGAAAAAGCTCTCTTCCCTTCAGCCAATGGTTCCATTGCTTGAGTCTGTTATTCAGTCACAAAAACCACTTCTCATCATTGCAGAAGACGTGGAAGGCGAAGCGCTTGCAACGCTGGTTGTCAACAAATTGCGCGGTGGATTGAAAATTGCTGCGGTGAAAGCACCAGGCTTTGGGGATCGCCGTAAAGCGATGCTGCAAGACATTGGCATTTTAACAGGCGGTCAAGTGATCAGCGAAGACCTCGGCATGAAGCTTGAGAACGTCACAATGGATATGCTTGGAACAGCCAAGAAAATCCAAATCACCAAAGACGAGACAACCATCGTTGACGGTGCAGGCGAGAAAGCTGAAATTGAAGCGCGTGTTGCTCAAATTCGTAACCAGATCGAAGAGACATCTTCAGATTACGACCGTGAAAAGCTCCAAGAGCGCGTTGCAAAACTCGCAGGCGGCGTTGCTGTGATCCGCGTTGGCGGCATGACAGAGGTGGAAGTCAAAGAGCGTAAAGATCGCGTTGATGATGCCCTGAACGCAACTCGCGCAGCTGTGCAAGAAGGTGTTGTTGTTGGTGGCGGTGTTGCCCTCGTTCAAGCGGGTAAAGCACTTGCCGATATGAAAGGCGATAACGCAGACCAAGACGCAGGTATCGCTATCGTGCGTCGCGCGATCGAAGCACCATTGCGTCAGATTGCTGAAAACGCAGGTGTTGACGGTGCAGTTGTTGCTGGCAAAGTCCGTGAAAGCGACGACAAGTCATTTGGCTTTAACGCACAGACAGAAGATTACGGCGATCTCTTTGCATTTGGCGTCATCGACCCTGCAAAAGTTGTACGGACAGCTCTGGAAGATGCAGCATCCGTTGCTGGTCTTTTGATCACAACAGAAGCAATGGTTGCAGACAAGCCAGCCAAAGAAGGTGCAGCTGGTGGCGGAATGCCAGACATGGGCGGCATGGGCGGCATGGGCGGCATGATGTAAGCCTAAACGCTTTCAAAGAATTGAGGGGCCGCTCATAGGAGCGGCCTTTTCATTTTTCACACAATGGCTTTATAGCGATTGGTCTATAGATGCTCAAAACAGAGGACCTTCGCGCATGCGAACAGTGGCGATCTTTTTTATATCTTCACTCCTGTCTCTCGCACTATTGGCGGAAAAGAGCCGCGCCGATTGCGTGATCCTCCTCCAAAGGCTTGCGCGCACATCCCTCTCACTGGAGCTCCTTGATGAAGTCTTGAAACGACATGGATATAAGACCGCGCTCATCGACTATCCCTCCACCACAGGCACTATTGAAGACTTGTCAGAGCATTCTTTGCAGCGGGGCTTCGACATCTGCGGAGCACGGCAGACGCATATCGTCACTCATTCTATGGGCGGCATCCTAACCCGTATTTGGCTTGCCAAAAATACCGCACCCACTCTGGGCCGTGTGGTGATGATGGCCCCGCCCAATCATGGCTCTGAAATCGTGGATATTCTGGGCGATCTGGACGCCTTTGAATGGATCAATGGACCAACGGGCATTGCCCTATCGGAAAATGGTATCGTGACAACGCTGCCCGACGTGAATTTTGAGTTAGGCGCCATCGCGGGCAACCAGAGCCTCAACTCTCTCTTTTCATCCATGATCGAAGGCGTCGATGATGGAAAGGTCTCCATTGCCTCTACCCGCGTCACTGGGATGAACGATCACATCGTTTTACCTGTGCCCCATACCTTTATGATGAATTCCCCGTCCGTGATGGCTCAGATTTTGACTTTTCTCAAAGAAGGGCAATTTTCACAGGACTTGCCAAGCGCGGATGCTCTTAAACTTGTCTTAGGGGACTTTTAGCGTGAACTATAGTTTTACAAAGGCTGACCTTATTCTGAGTAAAGCTTTGGACGACACGTTTTCCGTACAGGATGGGGTGATTTGCGATACAGAGCAAAAAAACTCCTTCGACCTCTCAGGATATATGATCTTACCTGGGATTATAGATCTCCACGGAGACGGCTTTGAGCGGCACTTGGCGCCCCGCAGAGGGGCCGTAAAAAACATACAAGAGGGTCTTCGCGCCACACATGCAGAGCTGGCCGCAAACGGCATTACAACAGCCGTCTTAGCCCAGTTTTATAGCTGGGAAGGCGGAATGCGCGGTCCTGAATTTGCCACGCAATTTTTTGAAACGCTCCAAGCCTTCGCTCCATCCGTTCCCTCTACGCTTCTCCCACAATTACGTTTTGAAACCTATATGTACGCGCATTACGATAACATTGTTGCTCTTTGCCCCAAATATGACATTCCCTATCTCGTCTTTAACGACCACCTCCCGCACAAAGAACTCGCCGCAGGGAAACGCCCCCCGCGTCTTGCAGGACAAGCGCTCAAAGCGCACCGCTCACCTGACGCGCATCATGCCTATTTGCGCGAGCTGCATGAGGCAAGCGACAGGGTTCAAAAACACCTTCCCGACCTTATTGAGGCGCTTGGAGATACCATTCTTCTCGGAAGCCATGACAATGCAAGCGCCAAAGAGCATGCCACTTGGGCAGAGCGTGGCATCAGCATCTGCGAATTTCCAGAAACGCAAGAGGCGGCCGAACAGGCGCATCAGCGCGGCAATTGCGTTGTGATGGGCGCGCCCAATGTTCTCAGAGGCGGATCGCACAAAAAGAACGTTGGCGCAAAACTACTGATCGAGAACCATTTATGCGATGCGCTCGCCTCTGATTATCATTATCCAGCCCAACGGCTTGCCGCATTTCAGCTTGCCCCCCAGATCGGGCTCGAAGCCGCATGGGCGCTTATTTCGGCCAATCCTGCACGCATATTGGGACTTGAAGATCGCGGGACACTCTACTGTGGCAAACGTGCTGATTTTATCGTTGTGAACAAAAAAACACAGGGCATCGAAGGCACCTTTGCGCAAGGTGATCCAACTTACCTCACAGGTGAGCTTGCGAAGCGATTGCTGTTGTCTTAGCCAGTTTCCTTGGCCAAAATCCTATTCAAATGGCCCATCTTCCGGCCCGCTTTTATTTCTGCTTTGCCATAAAGATGGAGAGCTACATTTTTTTCCCCAGCAAGCATTTTTACACGTCCAACGTCCTGTCCAATCAAATTTTCCATGCGCACATCACAATAGCGACTGCCATCGCCCAGTGGCCAGCCCGTAATAGCGCGAATGTGCTGCTCAAATTGATCTACTGCGCAGCCATCTTGCGTCCAATGACCCGAATTATGCACCCTCGGAGCGATCTCATTTACGATCAAGCCAGCCCCTGTCACAAAAAGCTCTACCCCCATCACGCCTACATATTCCAGCGCGTTCATGATCTTTGCTGTGAGCAAGACCGCGTCCATGCGCTGCGCTGCGCTGATCTGAGCTGGCACCGTCGTCATGTCCAAAATGCCGTCCTTGTGGACATTTTCCCCTGGATCAAAGCAGGCCACATCTCCGGCCGCGTTGCGCGCACCGATCACAGAAACCTCACGGATAAAGGACACAAAGCCCTCCAGCACCGCCAGCTGTTCACCTATTGCCTCATATGTTTCCGCAAGGTTAGACTCAGGTGTTAGCCGGACTTGTCCCTTACCGTCATATCCAAAACGACGTGTTTTCAAGATAGAGGGAGCACCTATATCATTCACCGCCGCCTCTAGCTCCTTGAGCGAGGACACATCCGCAAAGGGCGCTGTTTTGAGGCCAATTTTGTTCAAAAATTGCTTTTCAACACAGCGATCTTGTGACACCCGTAAGGTCTCTCGGTTTGGGTGAATTGGACGCACACGTTCAAGAATATCCAAGGCGCCGGTTGGGATATTTTCAAACTCATAAGTGATGATATCAACGCTCTTGGCAAAGCGCTCTAGCGCCTCCTCATTGGAATAAGGCGCCGTTGTAATCTCAAAGGCCACATCGCCCGCAGGCGGGTTGGATGTCGGCTCAAAGATATGCGTTTTATATCCGAGCCGAGAGGCCGCAACCGACAGCATACGCCCCAGTTGCCCGCCCCCCAAGATGCCAATAACAGACCCATGTGCAAGAGGTTTATTCATCGCTTGGTGCATCCGCAATTGAGGCCGTGAGATCCCCGCGCCATTTCTCCAAACGTTGCGCCAAGTCAGGATCATGCAACGCAAGAATTTGCACCGCCATAAGACCCGCATTTTTGGCCCCCGCTGCCCCAATCGCCATTGTTGCGACAGGATAACCACGCGGCATTTGAAGAATCGAGTAAAGACTATCGACACCAGATAAAGCCGAGGTTTGCACAGGGACACCAATGACGGGAACCCTTGTTTTTGAGGCCATCATCCCAGGGAGATGGGCCGCGCCACCTGCCCCTGCAATAATCACCTGTAACCCCCGCGCAACTGCGCTCTCACCATAGGACCAAAGACGATCTGGCGTTCGATGTGCAGAAACGATTTTAGTTTCATAGGACACCCCTAGTTCGTCTAAGACATCGGCTGCTTCTCGCATTGTGGACCAGTCCGACTGACTGCCCATAATTATTCCTATTTTGATATGATCCATAGGGAGGTCCTCTTTGTGAAGACGTATCTATAATGCAATCAATACGTTACGCAATAATATCAGGCATAATTTGATCTTGCAGATATGAAATTTTATCTTTGAGCAACAATTTGCGTTTTTTCAAACGCTGAATGGACAAGCGATCAGAGACGACCTTCTCTTCTAACGCTTTAATGGCATCATCGAGGTCTCTATGTTCGTCCCGCAACTTTTGCAATTCAAGCCGCAAAATCTCGACACGATCCATGTTCATATCGTTAAGTGAATTCATGATAGGTAGATATCTTTAAGTCCCTAATATTTAATTTAGTTTAACCAATCAAAGTTCATCTGAAAAGTCTTGAGTTTATGGCATAGAGTTCCCATATTCCTAACGTAGGCCGCCATACTGGGGCCATTTACTCACACAGTCGCTTTGGAAAAGGACGTGTCATGACAAAACTATCTTTGGGTGCTTACCCTCACATGCTAGGCTTTGAACAGCTTGAACGCCTGTTGGAACGCACTGCAAAATCTGGGAACGAAGGGTATCCCCCTTTCAACATTGAACAAACCTCACAACGCTCCTATCGCATTACGTTAGCCGTGGCAGGATTTGCAGAAAATGATTTATCAATCACAGTTGAGGACCGCCAATTGGTCATCCGAGGACGGCAATCGGACGATGGTGCCGAGCGTGTATTTCTGCATCGCGGGATAGCCTCGCGGCAGTTCCAGCGCTCTTTCGTCTTGGCAGAGGGCGTAGATGTTGGCGATGCGATCATGGAAAACGGTCTTTTGCACATCGATTTGACCCAAGTTTTACCGGAAACTGTGGTCAAAACAGTCAAAATCAAAAAGGGGTAAGAGCATGAGTCACTATAAGCTGGATAGCGAACAACACGCCGATAACATCGTCTACGTGCGTTCTGTGAATGCAACCGAATTGCCAGAAGATATAAGAGCACAAATTCCCGACGCCAAAATACTCTATGCCGTACACAGTTCCGAGGGGGAGCGCCTCGCCTTGGTGCGCGAGCGTGATATGGCATTTGTCCTTGCGCGTCAAAATGATCTTGCTCCCGTAGCTGTGCACTGACAGGAGTTTTTTTGGGGGGCTCTGGGACGCGCCCTGCAGGTCATATATCATCCGTCTAGTTCGCTGATATCTCAATGCAGATTAATCTGGATTTGACGACCTTAAAATTATTATTTTATGACAGGCGCAGCGAAACAGAAGAGATTATAAAATGACATCTATAGTACCCGTTTTATTGGCGGGTGGATCAGGCACGCGGCTTTGGCCCTTGTCCCGGAAATCTTATCCAAAACAATTTTCTTTGTTGATGGACGGCGAAACACTGTTCCAATTAAGTGCGCGTCGAACATTATCCTCATCACATTTGCAGTTCGACCCGCACATTACTGTGACCAATAACGAGTTCCGTTTCATTGTGGGAAAACAGTTGCAAGACGCAGGTATTACCCCTGGTCCGATCCTGATTGAACCCGAGGGGAAAAATACAGCGCCTGCAATTTTGGCGGCAAGCCTTTGGGCCGTGAAAGAAAAACCAGATGCGATTCTGCTGGTTGCGCCCTCAGACCATCTCATACCTGACGTTGATGCCTTTCATCGCGCTGTGCAGTCAAGCCTAGAGGCAATAACCAATGGTCATATCGTGACCTTTGGAATTACACCAAGCCGCCCCGAGACAGGCTATGGGTATTTGCACGTCGCAGATCAACCCGAGGATCAGATCCTAGCTGTCCAAACATTCGTTGAAAAGCCTGACCAAGAGCGTGCCCAAAAGATGCTGGAAGAGGGTCACTACCTCTGGAACGCAGGTATTTTTGCGTTTCGCGCTCAGGATATGATCGAAGCCTTCGCCCGTCATGCCCCCCACCTCCTAGACTCAGTGAGCAAAGCTGTTGGTGAGGGGCGCCATGATCTCGATTTTTTACGCCTCCAAGAAGAGGCATGGGAGCGCTGCGAAAACATCTCTATTGATTACGCCATCATGGAAAAAGCCGATAATTTGGTCGCCTGTCGATTCTCGGAAAAATGGTCTGATCTTGGAGGCTGGGACGCTGTCTGGCAGGACATGGGTCCCGATAAAAACGGCGTGGTCACGTCCAGAAACGCCCATGCAATAGAGTGCGAAAACACCCTCTTGAGAAGCGAAAGCCATGAACAAGAAATCGTAGGAATTGGCCTAAAGGATATCATCGCCGTTGCAATGCCCGACGCGGTTTTGGTCGCACATAAAGAACAATCTCAAAATGTGAAGAAGGTGATAGCAGAACTCAAAAAGCACGATGTGCGGCAAGCCGAGCTTGCGCCCAAGGACCACCGGCCATGGGGTTGGTTTGAAACCTTGGCCATACGTGGGCGCTTTCAAGTCAAACGCATTCTTGTAAATCCAGGGGCTGCTCTCAGCTTGCAAAGCCATCACCACCGCTCGGAACACTGGATCGTAGTAGAAGGGACCGCGCGCGTCTCACTCAACGAAGAGATAAAACTCATTTCAGAAGGTCAATCAGTGTATATCCCGCTCGGAGCAAAGCATCGACTAGAAAACCCCGGCAAAGTTCCAATGGTCCTTATCGAAGTACAGACAGGCTCTTACCTTGGGGAGGATGACATCATTCGCTACGAGGATATTTATCATCGAAAATGATCTAGCCCTAACCCGAATAATCAAAAAGGAAATAGCGGAAATCTCTTATACCATTGAAATGCAAAGCATTTCAACATGCGTCCGCCCGCCCCTAGGTGCACACATCATGTGAGCTCAAGATCGTGTTTGTTAACAATGCGGTTGTCCAAAGTAATCCGTAACTAGGTTTAACCTTAGAACAGGCATCAGATTACTGACCTCTC
>WTIQ01000477.1 GCA_011525185.1 Paracoccaceae bacterium
TTCCAATCCAGTGCCGGGTCAAATTGTTCGGCGGTCCAAGCCGAGAGGCTTGTTGTGTCTGAAACGCCTTGCGCGTGACCAACGATATTGCCAAAGTTGCGCCGTCTTGCTGTGAGCATCTCAATGCCCCATGCCCATTTCGTGGCAAGGTTAAGCGCCGTCTTGGGCGTGAGTTTGGGAGGGGCTGATAATCCGTTTTTGATGTCCTTATGCCGCTGGCCGAGCACTTGCAGATCAAGCGTGATCACAAGGGCCGAGCACTCTGCCGCCTTTGCTCGTGCAATCAACCGCTTCATAAAATCCCTATCTTTCATCACGTAAAGTTGGAACCAGAAGGGCTTGCTGGTTTTTGCGGCAACTTCTTCGATGGCGCAAATGGACATGGTGGAAAGCGTGAAGGGCACACCAAAATTCTCCGCAGCGCGTGCGGCTTTAATTTCACCATCGGCTGATTGCAGTCCCGTTAAGCCCACTGGTGCGAGTGCTACAGGCATCGTGACGGCTTGCCCCGCCATGCTCGATCTTGTGTGGCGATCGCTCATGTCAACCGCCACCCGTTGGCGGAAGCGAATCTTTGCAAAATCATCCACATTCTCGCGAAACGTCTGTTCGCTCCAACTGCCACTTTCTGCGTAATCGTAAAACATCTTAGGCACGCGGCGGCGATAGAGTGTTTTCAGGTCGTCAATGGTGGTGATCACAGGCATTTGGGGGCTGTCCCTTCATTCGCTCACGCAATTATGCGTCATGCACACCTTTTGCCAGCTCCGAGACAAAGGCAAGCACCTCTTGCGTGGATTTGCCAGCCGCCATCTCATTAATGATTGCGGAGCCAACCACAGCTCCATCCGCAATTTGGGCTATATTTTTTGCTGAAACAGGATCTTTAATGCCAAATCCGACGACGATTGGTAAATCGGTGGCGGCTTTGAGGCGTGCGACTTCAGGGGCGACGTCTTGGGTCTGCGCGTTGGCAGCGCCCGTGATACCCGTAATCGACACGTAGTAGACGAAGCCAGATGTATTTTGCATGACAGTAGGAAGGCGTGCATCATCGGTCGTCGGGGTGGCAAGCCGAATAAAGTTCAAGCCTGCCTGCTGCGCTGGAATGCAGAGTTCATCATCTTCTTCGGGGGGCAAGTCAACGATGATCAACCCGTCAATCCCCGCGGCTTTTGCGTCTTTTAAAAACGCCTCAACACCGTGGCTATAAATCGGGTTGTAATATCCCATGAGCACAATCGGGGTCTCATTATCGCTTTTGCGAAACTCTGAGGCCATATCAAGCGTCTTTTGCAGTGTCATGCCCGCTTCAAGCGCCCTTTGGCCCGCCAACTGGATGGTTTCGCCATCAGCCATCGGATCGGTGAAAGGGAGGCCAAGCTCGATGATGTCAACGCCAGCTTCAGGTAAGCCAGCCAAAAGGGCACTGCTGTCCTCGGGTGTGGGGTCGCCAGCCATGATATAGGCGATAAAGGCTTTTTTGTTTTCGGACTTCAGTCGCTCAAAAGTCGCATCAATTCTTGTCATTGTGCTTTCCCGTTTTGCTTTCGTGTCACTTGCCCAAAAGACAGAAGAAAATCAATGCTCAGGATAAAGAAACTTTGCAGGACTGTCAGGCACGATCTTCTTTTCGTATGGATCAGGGGCGCTTGTTTCTCATAAGGCGAGCGTCTAAGAGGGGCAAAACAGCGATCAATAAAGAAGAGTGATGCAAAATGGGCTTTAAAATGGGAATAGTTGGGCTGCCAAATGTCGGGAAGTCGACGCTGTTTAACGCCTTGACCAAAACCGCCGCGGCACAAGCGGCGAATTTTCCGTTTTGCACGATTGAGCCGAATGTGGGCGAGGTGGCGGTGCCCGATCCCCGCCTTGATCAGCTCGCAAGTATAGCAAAGTCGCAAAATGTTATTCCCGCGCGGATGACGTTTGTTGACATTGCAGGACTTGTGAAAGGGGCTTCCAAAGGCGAAGGGCTTGGCAACCAGTTCCTTGGCAACATCCGTGAAGTCGATGCAGTTGCTCATGTTTTGCGGTGCTTTGAGGATGAAGGCGTCACACACGTCGATGGTCATGTTGATCCGATTTCAGATGCTGAGACGATTGAAACGGAACTGATGCTTGCGGATATGGAAAGCATCGAAAAACGTTTGCAGGGATTGTCGCGCAAAGTCAGAGGGGGCGATAAGGAAGCTGTTTTACAGGAGCGCTTGCTCAAAGCTGCGCTTGAGGTGTTGGAAAACGGACAGCCGGCCCGAACCTTGGAGGTTGACGAAGAAGACGCAAAAGCCTGGAAAGGCTTGCAGCTCTTAACGACAAAGCCAATCCTTTATGTATGTAACGTCGGAGAAGACGAGGCAGGTTCTGGAAATATTTATTCCGAGCGCGTCGCGGCAATGGCAAAAGAGCAGGGCGCGAGAACGGTTTTAATAAGTGCCCGCAT
>WTIQ01000178.1 GCA_011525185.1 Paracoccaceae bacterium
ACAAGAGGGAGGTCCATATCGTAGGCAAAGCGCAGAAAAGCGGGCTCGGTGATCTGCTCTTCATGCGGCAGGCCAGCCTCGCCTGGATGGCGTTGCAGCTCGATATAAAGACGATTGGGAAAGCTTTGCATCAAGCGCTTTAAAAGCGCCTCAGCAGCAGGCATTTGTCCATTTTGCACGAGCTTCCCAAGCGGCCCGTTGGCGCCACCTGTGAGGCAAATCACATCCTTAGAATAGCTCGCCAGCTCTTCAAGCGTCACTTGTGGCAATTGCCCTGCCTTATCCACATATAAACAGCTGTTGAGCTTTAGGAGGTTTTCATATCCTGCTTCGCTTTGTGCCAACAAAACCAGCGGCGCAATCGCCCTTGTCGTGTCGGTAGGGGCCTTTTCATCATAGCTCACATCCACCTGACAGCCCAAAATAGGTTGGATGCCAGCGCCAGATGCCCCCACGGAAAATTCAAGCGCCGCAAAGAGATTGTTTGTGTCTGTCACAGCGACCGCTGGCATAGACATATCGCGGCACAGACTTGGGAGCTTTTTGACCTTAATAGCGCCTTCCAAAAGCGAATATTCTGTGTGCAGGCGAAGATGGATAAACTTGGGAAGTGATGTCATAGAATGAACTTATCCTAGCGTTTTGTACTGCGATAGCCCTTGAAAATGAATTTCTTCCAGTTTGACGTAAATTTTGTCTCGAAAATATTCTTGCTTTTTGAGAATTGCTTTGTCTATTCTCTTGGTGATCTCGCAAAGGGCTTCTACGCCGCATCGAAGCTTATCTTGCAGTCGGTCATTTGGTAACGCGGCAGGTTTTCAAGAATGAATATTCAGTTTCTTCTAAACGGAGAGACGGTTTCTTTGGAGCAGGACGCGCCTGAACGTATGCTTTTGCCTTACTTGCGCGAGCAGAGAGGTTTGACTGGCACGAAAGAGGGCTGCAACGAAGGAGATTGTGGCGCCTGCACCGTCATTGTGACGACAGAGAACGATGTAAAGCCACTGAACGCCTGTATCCTGATGTTGGGTCAATTGAATGGCACAGCCGTGCGGACCGTCGAGGGGCTTGGCGCTGAGAACGAGCTGCATCCTATCCAGCGCGAAATGGTGTATTGTCACGCAAGCCAGTGTGGGTTTTGCACACCTGGTATTGTGATGTCTTTGGTCGCGGGACAGATCAACGATCTTGCAGATCATGACATGGTGCTTTCTGGCAATCTTTGTCGTTGTACGGGATATGCGCCGATCATCAAGGCGGCTGAACGTGCAGAAAAAGTTTTGCCCAAGTGGTTAGAAGAGGACCGGAAGAAGCTCGCAAAGTTACGCCTTGGCAAACCCAGCGCGATTCATCCCCAATCATCGGATGAGGTTGCCGCATTGGTTTATGCAGAGCCAAAGACGCGGCTGATTGCAGGTGCAACGGATATTGGTCTGTGGCTCACCAAACAGTTTGCAGAGATAAGGCCATTTGCTTTTCTGTCTGGGGCAAAGGATCTGGCTGAGATACGAGAGACGCCAGAGGCCTATCATATCGGTGCTACGGTGAGTATCGAGCATTTGCGGCGATGGGCAGAAGGCTGCTCTCCCTCTCTTGCACAGATGTTACGCCGCTATGGCTCGCTTCAGGTCCGTGAAGCGGCGACGATCGGGGGCAATATTGCCAATGGCTCGCCCATAGGGGACACTCCGCCTGCCTTGATCGCGGCTGGTGCGCGGCTGGTCCTGCGATGTGCAGACAATAGACGGGAAATCCCGCTTGAGCATTTTTTCCTAGAGTATGGAAAACAGGACCTAAGAACAGGTGAATTTGTGGAAGGCATTTTGGTGCCCAAAGCCTTGGGTGAACTCAGGATCTATAAAATCTCTAAACGCTTTGACCAAGATATTTCGGCAATTTGTGGTGGTTTCAATATTCATATTGACCAAAGGGATGAGACAGGGATTGTCCGTGCGGCGCGCATTGCCTTTGGCGGCATGGCGGGTACGCCAAAGCGAGCTTTGCACGTAGAAGAGCACTTGATCGGTAAGCCTTGGTCAAAACAGTCGGTTTTGGATTGTGCCGATGTATGGGCACAGGATTTTGAACCGATCAGCGATGCAAGAGCCTCTGCTACCTATCGCCAGCGCATGGCGCAAAACCTCTTGTTGCGATATCTTGCGGATTTGGCGGGTCAAGAGACGCATGTTTTGGGGGTGTCTCTATGAGTGTAGGACAGGCATTTCCCCATGATACGGCAGAGTTACATGTCACGGGCGCGGCCCGTTATGTCGATGATCATTCACTCCCCTCACAATCGCTGCATTTGGCCTTTGGGGTTTCCAGTATTGCTTCGGGTCTGATCAAAAACATGGATTTGTCTCAGGTCTATGCAAGTGCGGGCGTTGTGGCTGTTTTGAGTGCCGCGGACCTCCCATACGCGAATGATACATCGCCTTCGGT
>WTIQ01000240.1 GCA_011525185.1 Paracoccaceae bacterium
GCGGGGATGACATTATTGGCTGGATTTCCAACATCAACTGTCGTCAGAGCAAGGGTTGAGCGGTCAAAATGCTTGGTTCCCTGATCTAAGTCATGGGAGGCAAATTGATCCAGCAAACGCACAAGGGCAGGAATGGGGTTTTTGGCGCGGTGGGGATAGGCAGAATGCCCCTGAACACCCTGCGCTGTAAAATAAGCGGTCATTGATCCACGGCGACCAATTTTCATCATATCGCCAAAGTGATCAGGGCATGTTGGTTCACCCACAAGACAATGATCCAACCGCTCATCATGCTCAGCCATCCAGTCTAGGATAGCGGTGGTGCCATCCACGGCGTCGCCTTCTTCATCGCCAGTGATCATAATAACAAGAGAGCCATCAGGGGGTGTTGTTGTCACAAATTCTATTGCCGCAGACACATAGGCGGCAACACCCGATTTCATATCAACAGCGCCGCGTCCGTAAAGATACCCATCCTTTTCCACTGCGCCAAAGGGATCCACACTCCAATCAGACGGGTCACCTATAGGTACAACATCAGTGTGGCCATTAAAGCCAATGCTCCTACCGTTTTGACGATCCCCCCAGCGTGCAAAAAGGTTATCAACCTTCCCCCTTGGAATACGGGTACAGTCAAAACCATGTGTCTCTAAAAGCGCTTGGAGATGATCTAATGCGCCACCGTCCTCTGGTGTCACCGAGGGGCAACGGATCAACTCGGCGGTCAGCGCAACGGGGTCAATTCGTGTCATCCGTTTCAGTCCTCATCTATGGGCTTCATCTGTGGGGAGGTGTTTTTTTATTGAACGCGCTAGATCAGAAGGGTGAGTTATGATCTCCTCTGCGCCTGCCTCTGTCAACTCCTGCAAAGAACCATAGCCATATAAGGTGCCCACGGCTTTTAATCCGTTGTTTCGTGCACCGATGATATCGTATTTTCGGTCACCAACCATAATGCAATCCGAAGCTTTAACGCCAAGCGCCGCCATCCCATGAGCAATCAAAGAGGTTTTATCCGATAGGCCACCATCATCATGGGAGCCAAACTCTTGGGTCAGATACGGCGCAATCCCGTAATGGGCCGTGATTTTTGAGGCCGCGTACAAAGGCTTGGCCGTGGCAAGACAAAGGCGATAGCCCGCATCCTTCAGCTCGGCCAATTGCTCCAAAATGCCATCATAGAGACCATTTTCTAGCCAGCCAGAGACTTCATAGCGCTCACGATACAAGAAAACCGCGCGGTCAAGATCCTGCTCTGGAACGCCGAGCGTTCGAAAGCTATCCCAAAGCGGCGGGCCGATCATCCAAGCGCCTTCACCCTCAAACGGAGGCAGGTCCATTTTATCGAGCGCATAGGACACACAGTTTAAGATCCCTTTGCCTGCGTCAGTTAAGGTCCCGTCCAGATCCAGAAATACCACCTTCATATCAGGCATCATTCGCATAAAGGGGCGTCATTTGGGCAACAATCACCGCATTTTCCTCTAACGCCCGTTGCATCAGAGCTTTTTCTTGATCGTCTATCACCGTCCCCTCGGCCTCTTGTTCGGCAAGAGTACCATATCCCGTGATATCCAATGGGTTTAAATCAGCTTGGCGGATAAGAGCGACTGTTTCGCGCACTGCCTCTGCCTCGTCCACACCGCCTGCATAACACATCAGAGCGGCACCAACAGAATCCTCTGGCAAACCATCGTTTTTTTGCCGTCCGACTTGGACCAACAGAGTGTAAACGTCTTGGCTTTTCTTTGGAGGCTTCTGTTTTTGCTCGTTCATTTGAGTGACATCTCAAGTCGCATCCAGCCCATCAATCGCGCAATAATTCGTTGATCCCTGTCTTGCTACGGGTTTTTTCATCGACACGCTTGACGATCACGGCACAATAGAGACTTATCCCATTTTTCGAGGGCATGCTGCCAGAGACCACCACGGAATAGGGTGGCACTTCGCCATAGCTCACGTCACCCGTCTCCCGATCCACAATTTTTGTCGATTTTCCAATATAGACACCCATTCCAAGAACAGAGCCCTCTCGCACGATGCAGCCCTCTACGACCTCTGATCGCGCGCCGATAAAGCAATTGTCTTCGATAATTGTAGGGCCTGCCTGCATTGGCTCAAGCACACCGCCAATCCCGACACCACCAGAAAGATGCACATTTTTACCAATTTGTGCGCAGCTTCCTACAGTGGCCCATGTGTCAACCATCGTTCCTTCATCGACATAGGCACCAAGGTTTACAAAAGATGGCATCAAAACAACGCCTGGGGCAATAAAGGCAGATTTTCGCACAATACAGTTCGGGACAGCCCGAAACCCAGCAGCGCGCCATTGATTATCGCCCCAGCCTTTGAATTTGCTGTCCACTTTGTCCCACCAGCCAGAGCCCTGTGGTCCGCCCTCTTGGATTTCCATATCTTTAATCCGAAACCCAAGGAGAACAGCCTTCTTGGCCCATTGGTTCACATGCCATTCGCCACTTTCACGGCGTTCAGCAACACGAAGCTGCCCAGAATCTAGGGCATTTAATGTTTCTTCAATCGCGTCGCGCGTTTCGCCCGTTGTGGTCGGTGAAATTGTGTCGCGGGCCTCCCAAGCGGCTTCAATTGCAGTTTCTAATTGCGCATTGGACATAACTCTATCTCCTAAAAGGTTTTACGCTCTATATCTGTGCGTCTTTAGACAGACAATGCCTCTTCACTCTCTGGCAAAGAAAAAGCCCCGCAAAAGCGGGGCCTCTCATTTCTTTTTGAAAGAACCGTTTTAGTTCGCAGCAGCCACAGCACGACCCGTCAGCACTTTGACGAGGTTCGCGCGATACGCTTTGCTGCCATGCAAGTCTGCGATCATATCGGCGGCATCGACGCTCAGATCAGCCAAGGCATCAGCAGAGAAATTCGCACTCAGAGCGGCTTCAGCCTCCGTCCAACGGAACACCCCATTTTCAGAGGCCCCCGTCACTGCGACACGCACTCCATCGGCATATTTAGCAACGAACACACCAACCAAGGCAAAGCGAGAGGCGGGTTGTTCAAACTTTTGATAGTTTGACGCCTCTGGGATCGGCATTGACACAGATGTGATGATCTCTCCCTCTTCAAGGGCTGTTGTGAACATCCCCTGAAAATAATCATCCGCTGCAATGTCCCGTTTGTTCGTGGTGATCGTGGCGCCTGTGGCCAAAGCAATTGAGGGATAACACGCGGCGGGATCGTTATTCGCCAGTGATCCACCAATGGTCCCGCGATTGCGCACCGCGGGATCACCAATGCCACCCGCAAGCCCTGTTAGACCCGCAAAGGCATCAGCGGCCTCTACATCTGCATGAGTCGTTGCGCCACCGATGGTAACCGAACCACCAGAAACTGACACACCTAGCATATCTGCAATGCCACCGAGACTAACGAGCTTTGATGGACTGGCAAGGCGCTGCTTCATTGTAGGGATCAGTGTCTGACCACCGCCCAAGGCTTGCGCGTCTTCTGCACCCAGTGCTGCAACGGCATCAGCAACACTCGAAGGTTTTACAAATTCAAAGTTATACATGGATTTTCCTCCGATTATCCGTTGATTGCTGACCAAACACGTGAGGGTGAGACGGGCATATCAATGTGATCCACATGGGTGTGACCACCTGAATGCAACGCATCAATCACAGCATTGATGACTGAAGGCGGTGAGCCAATCGCCCCCGCTTCACCACAGCCCTTCACCCCAAGCGGGTTATGGGTACATGGCGTCTGACAGGAGTGATCTACCGTAAAGAACGGCACATCTGAGGCACGCGGCATCGCATAATCCATATAAGAGCCGCTCACCAACTGACCATTTTCATCATAGACCGTGTTTTCCAGCAATGCCTGACCGATACCTTGGCCAATACCACCATGCACTTGTCCAGATACGATCATCGGGTTGATCACATTGCCAAAATCATCCGCTGCAGAGAAGCTCTCAATGGTGACCTTGCCTGTTTCTGGATCAACTTCGACCTCGCAGGCGTAGGCACCTGATGGGTATGTGAAGTTTGATGGATCATAAAAGGCGGTTTCTTCCAGGCCTGGTTCAATGTCCTCCAGCGGATAATTGTGTGGGACATAAGCCGCAAGCGTCACATCACCCCAAGCACAGGATTTATCCGTTCCAACAACATTGAACTGACCATCTTTGAGCTCAATATCAGCCTCAGACGCTTCAAGCAGGTGAGAGGCGATTTTCTTGGCCTTATTGATGATCTTTTCGGTTGCGCGCACCATTGCAGAACCACAGACCGCAATGGAGCGTGATCCATAAGTCCCCATTCCAAATGGAATTTTGGAGCTGTCACCATGAACGATGTCGATCATACCCTCATCGATGCCAAGCATTTCTGCAACCACTTGTGGAAAGGCAGTTTCGTGCCCTTGGCCGTGGCTATGCGCGCCAACCATGACACTGATAGAACCAGTCGCGTTCACACGAACCGTCGCAGCATCATAAAGTCCAGCACGCGCGCCCAACTGTCCAACCAAGTTTGATGGTGCGATACCACAGGCTTCGATGTAGCAATTTACACCCAAACCGCGCAGTTTGCCTTTGGCTTCAGAGGCCTTACGACGGGCTTCAAAGCCAGACAGGTCCGCGATTTCCTCAAGCTTGTCCATTGTTGCCACATAGTCGCCCGTGTCATATTCAACCGCCACTGGGGTTGCATAGGGAAACTCAGAGATAAAGTTCTGGCGACGCAGGGCAATTGGATCAACGCCGAGTTCACGGGCCGCTTTGTCAATCACGCGCTCGAGCTGGTAGGTCGCCTCTGGACGGCCTGCACCACGGTACGCATCAACGGCAACCGTATTGGTAAACACTGCTTTTACGTTGACGTAAACAAGCGGCGTTCGATAGTTCCCCGCCATAAGCGTACCATGCAACCATGTCGGCACCGAAGGTGCAAACGTGCTGAGATACGCGCCCATATTGGCATATGTGTCAGTCCGGATCGCAGTAAAGTTATTGTCTGCGTCAAGAGCGAGTTCGATCTTGGTCACATGGTCGCGGCCTTGCGCATCAGAAATGAAAGACTCAGACCGGGATGATGTCCATTTCACTGCCCGATTGATCTGACGGGCCGCGAATGTACAAAAAGCCTCTTCCGCGTAATGGAAGATTTTCGTTCCAAAACCGCCACCCACATCGGGCGCAACAACCCGTAGTTTATGCTCTGGAATGCCCAAAACAAATGCGCCCATCAAAAGGCGGATAACGTGCGGGTTCTGAGAGGTCGTATAGAGCGTGCTTTCATCATTAGCGCGGTTGTAATCACCAATGGCAACACGGGGTTCCATCGGATTTGCCACCAAACGCTGATTAACCAATTCAAGAGAGGTCACATGTGCCGCATTGGCAAAGGCCTCGCCAACGGCCGCTTTGTTTTCCTCAACAAAACCCCAATCGTAGCAAAGGTTTGATGTAAGATCGTCGTGAACCTTGGGTGCGCCGTCTTTGACCGCTTCCCTCATGTCGATCACGGCGGGAAGCTCATCAATTTCGACGTTTATGGCCTCGGCGGCATCGCGTGCCACGGCTGCACTGTCGGCGATAACTGCAGCAATAGGGTCACCTACATGGCGCACTTTACCTTGTGCAAGTACAGGGTGCGCTGGTTCTTGCATGGGTTCACCATGGCGGTCTGTCACTTGCCAGCCACAAGGCAATCCGCCAACACCTTCAAAATCAGCTCCTGTAAAGATGCGCACAACGCCTGGCATGCCTTCTGCTGCGCTTGTGTCAACGCTCTTTAGTTTGCCGTGGGCCACGGTTGAACGCAGAAAATAGACATAGGCCTGTCCATTTACATTAATATCATCGGTGTATTGACCTGTTCCGGTCAGAAATCTTACGTCTTCGCGGCGCTTGCTTGGGGCGCCGATGCCACTGTCCTTAGGCATAATAAACTCTCCTTGCTGGTTTAGCTCAGTCTTATTTTATTCTGCGGCAATTGCTGAAACATCTTGGCCAGATGCAGCCATGATAGATTTCACGATATTGTGGTATCCGGTACAACGACAGATGTTACCCTCAAGGTGGTCTCTGATCTCTGTTTCGGTTGGTTTGGGGTTTTTCTTGAGCAATTCAGCCGCTGCCATCACCATGCCTGGTGTGCAAAACCCGCACTGTAGCCCGTGATGATCCTGAAATGCTTGCTGGATTGTGTTCAAAGATCCATCTGCATTTGCTTGACCTTCGATGGTATCGACTGTTGCGCCATCCGCATCAGAGGCAAACATTGTGCAAGACTTGATCGCTTTTCCGTTTACATGAACGGTACATGCGCCACATTGGCTGGTGTCACAGCCCACATGCGTCCCCGTCAGGTTTAATTCGTTTCGCAGAAAGTCCACAAGCAAAGTGCGACCCTCTACCTCACCGCTTGCGGATTTACCGTTCACGGTCATCGTCACAGTTGTCATTTAAGTCCTCCTCATCGTATGTCTTTAGAAGTATCTATGGTCGGAAACTTCTTTCGATTCCCTTTGGTTATACGTTACGGTCCTATGATCCCATATGGCAACGATTGTTTGTGCGTTCATTTTGCCGCATGCGACAAAAGTCACGATAGATCGTAGGGATGGGATCAGAAAGTACTCGGTCCATTTAAGAGCTTAGGGTGAAGTGAGCCACCTTGGCAAGAACTATGACCCCCCTACTTTAGTCCATTGCGCGCAAGTTGCTGCGTTGATGGATAAGACTCAACGTTTGTGTTTTTTTAAATACACATACAAAGCACCTGAGCCGCCATGTCTTATGTGAGCCTCTTCCACTTGGAGCACCTGTTTTTGTAAATGAGCTTGTCGGAGCCATTGGGGAACCTGCTGTCGCAATACACCGCGGCCCTGTTCCATCCAGTGATCAGTGTCTCGGGCACCCTTTCCCGTCACGATCAATACCAAACGCAACCCAGCACCAAAACTACTGTTGATAAAATTATGTGTCGCGCCGTGGGCCTGTGCAACCGTGAGGCCGTGTAAATCGAGGATAGCTTCTGGCTTGAGTTTGCCCCTCTTCATCTTGGAATATGCTCTGGCATCCATCTTTGGCGCTGGTGCTCGCATTCGTAACAGAGGCCTACTTTCAAATCTAGGCTCGATATTGGGTAAGGGTTTCGGCTTTTTGCTCCGCTTTTGGGTATTGTTTGAACTTGGAGTTAATTTATGAGGCTCCACGAACAAAGGCTGCTTTTCATGCGCCTTTGTGGACATGGGTTGGGCGTCTTTTACGACCTTTTGCCAGAGCTCAAACTCCTCACGATTTAGCGTACGCTTCATCGCTCCAAGCCCACATGAGCAAGACGAAGTGCCCGCGCCACAGGCAAAAGCACATAAACCACACCCGTATCTTTTATTTGTGCTGCAAGAGACCCAGCGTCCTTGCCCGTGCCATAGAAAACATCATTCCGCTGCGCCCCTTTAATTTTTGATCCTGTATCCTGCGCGATCGCCATACGCCGCAGTGGAAACTGACCAGACTTATCGACCCATACGGGGGAGCCAAGGGGAATGAATTTTGGATCAACCGCAACAGACCTTAGCTCACTTAAAGGAACTGTCATTGCGCCAACGGGGCCTTTAGAAGGGCTAAGCTTTTGTATTTCTCGAAAAAACACATAATTCGTATTGTGGTGCAGCAGCCGCCTGCCCGCTTGGGGATTGTTTTTGACCCAATTTTTAATCACCGCGGCAGAGGCTTGGTGTTGATTAAGAATGCCGCGTCGGACCAGTTCCTGTCCGATTGATCTATAGGGATGGCCATTTGACGCAGAATATCCAAATCGTAACGTGCTGCCATCTGTCAGTCGGATACGTCCAGAGCCCTGTATTTGAAGAAACATTAGATCGACAGGATCATCTAGGTAGGCTATTTTCAATCCGCGCCCACTTAAAACACCCCTCGTTTCAATCTTGGCTCTGGTTTTCCAAAGACGCCCCTCTTTGACCTCTGGGGGCTTGGAATAAATCGGAAAGCGAAATCTATTGGTTTTGGTGCGGCTACCAAACAGTTCGGGTTCATAATATCCCGTAAACAAAGGCGGCTCACCGTTTTCTATTCGAACAGGCTTAAAAAAGCTTTCAAAAAACGCTCTGGCATCGGGCCCGCTTTGTGAGACAGCGCATAGCTTTTCCATTTCCAGATCATTCACTAGACCACAAGAGGCATTAAATGCACGCAATGCCTTTGTGTGGTCATCGCTTTCCCAACCAGGAAGATCTGAAAATTCATGTAGTGTTACAGTTACGCCAGACCAAGCCGCTCCAGTTGCGACATATAAAAATGCGATAAAAAGGGCGGCCCCCCGTCTCATTGATCCGTGGCAACGAGACGCCAGTTTGGATCACTAGAGCGCATATCCTTTGAAAAAGTCCAGATGTCTTTCTGGCGCTTGACCTGTTTGGCATCACCCTCGATCACTTCTCCATCAGCGTTGCGTACTTCTGAAAACAATTCAGCGGTAAACTGAACCGTTAGATCGGCCACCTGAGTGTCTGCATCGAGCTGCACATCCTGAAGCTTCATCTCGCGGATCCCTGCAAAATCAGCATGAATGGTAAGCCCCTGCTCCGTTCGACTGGCCACAACCTCGTCAAATGTCTCTGCAACCTCTTCTGAAAGATAGGGTCGGATGTCGTCGATCTCCCCTTTCTCAAATCCCATGAGGATCATTTCATATGCGGCCCTTGCCCCAGACAAAAAATCAGAGAGGCGGAATTCAGGATCGACGCGTTTGATGGATGAAATAGTCTCAACCATGGGAGAATCTTCTGGAACGTGATCTGTGATGTCGGTATCAGGGCCGCCCTCTATCACTTGAAAATCACGTGCAGGCGCTTCTGGCCTGTTTGCTTCAGGCGGCTTCTCAAATCCTTCTCGTGTTCCCAGAACACTTCTTAAGCGCAGAACCAAAAACACTGCTATAGCAAGAAGTATCAGAAGTTCATATTTCATTAGATGATCCTGTCATGTTTATTTCACGTCTAGAAAAAACGCCTCTGCCTTATTATGTAGGATGAGAGAAAGAACAAGTCCACAACTGGAATATCTGAAAGGGCTCTCGCGGACAATGTGGTTATTTTTTTTCTTTGTTGCAGTACCGATTATTGAAATTGCATTATTTATCCAAGTTGGCGGCTGGCTTGGGCTTTTTCCGACGCTCGCAATTGTCATTATTACCGCTGCGCTTGGAACATATCTGGTCCGAAGTCAGGCGATCGAAACCTTTGCCTCTGTTAAGCAGCAATTCACCTCGCTGAGAGATCCGTCAGAACCCTTAGCGCATGCCGCAATGATTATATTTGCAGGCGCTTTGCTGCTCACGCCTGGCTTTTTTACGGATACGGTCGGCTTTTTGCTCTAGGTCCCCAGTATTCGTGCGAATATTTTCTCTCAGATAAAGGCGCGCGCGAGCAAAGCCCAATCAACAAACCGCGCTCATTTCTCGTATCATCAGTCTTCTTATCGTGAACGAGACAAGGGCCCAACAATTATAGAGGGCGAATATTCAGTAAGAAACAATGATAATGACAAAGCGTCTCGTTAAATTATTGTAGCCCAGCGTCAGAGCTGATAACGAGAGACCCGATTTACACAGGAAAACCGATGACCGAAGAAACACAAACAGCTACTCAACCCTCAATGAACATTCTTGCCCAGTTTATTCGAGATATGTCGTTTGAAAATATCTTGTCGCAAAAAGGAGCGTCTGGCGATGTGCAGCCTGATGTTCAAGTCAAAGTGAATATGGACGCCAAAAAGCGGCAAGCCGAAAACCAATACGAGGTGATTGTTAAGCTGAATGTTGAGTCAGTTTCCAAAACAAACCAAGCCCCCCTCTTTGTGCTCGAGTTGGAATATGGTGGTATTTTTCAGGTCAGCGGCGTGCAAGAAGATCAATTACACCCTTATCTTTTGATTGAATGCCCTCGCATGCTCTTTCCTTTTATGCGTCGCATTGTCAGTGACGTCACAAGAGACGGTGGCTTCCCGCCGCTCAATTTGGAATACATTGATTTTGTTCAGCTCTACAAAAATGAGGTTTTGCGGAGGCAGGCCGAGGCAAAAGAGGCCGAAAAGTCGGGTAATGTGACAACACACTAGAGCGTGTGTTTATGGATTAGGCTAGGGCAATGCCCCTCTACTGGTACGTTTTCCACAGGGCTTCATCCCCCAACGTTTTGACAAATGCATTATGCGCGTCTTTTTCCTCTTGCGTTAAGCGGGAGGTAAGCGCTCTGGGTCGTATTATTTGCACGCTCCCTTTATTTTGTGCTTGGCCATCATTTTTTAGTGGGGTTATAGACTGTCCTAATTCAAAATCGGGCTGACGACCGCCTGTAAGCTCTAGATAAACTTCTGCTAAAATCTCGCTGTCCAACAATGCGCCGTGTAAGGTGCGCATGGAGTTGTCGATATTAAATCTCCGACAAAGCGAGTCTAAAGACACTGACGCACCTGGAAATTTACGCCGTGCTATCATTAATGTGTCAATCGCTTGATCATTCGGCAAAGTACGCAAATTCAGGTTAGACAACTCATGGTTCAAAAACCGCATGTCAAAAGACGCGTTATGGATGACCATTTTGGAGTGTTGCACAAAGTCCAAAAATTCCTGCGCTATCTTTTCAAAAATTGGTTTGTCTGACAAAAATGCTTCGCTCAATCCATGAACGGCAAAGGCCTCTTCTGGCATCGAGCGTTGTGGATTGATATATTGATGATATGTCTTACCAGTTGGCATCTGGTTCCAAAGCTCCACCGCGCCAATTTCTACAATTCTATGCCCTTGAGTTGGGTCTAACCCAGTGGTTTCTGTATCTAAGACAATCTCTCTCATGTGATCCTCTGTAGAGTATCGGATACTATCTCTCTGACTTGATTTTGAGCGTGCTCTAATGTGTCTGTGTGAATGATATAATCTGATCTATCTAGCTTTTCTTCTATCGGCATTTGTTTTTGCAAAATCAGTGTGAGATCATCTTCTGACATCGTTCCACGATCTAAAACTCGTTTTTTCTGCGTTTCAGCATCCACATAAACGCAGGCAACAGCGTTCATCCGTTTATTACCACCTGTTTCGAAAAGTAACGGTATGTCAAAAACAAGTATATCGGCTCGCGACTGTTCGGCAAAGGTCTGACGATCTTGTGCAACCAACGGGTGAACAATGTGTTCTATTTTTTCGAATCCCGACTTGTCCTGCTGCAAAATAGCGCGCAGCTTTGAGCGGGAGACAGCATTATCTTCAATCGCACTTGGAAAAACTTCGCGTATCGAGGCGACAGCGTCGCCGTTTTGTGAGTACAGTCGGTGCACCGCGGCATCTGCATCCCAAACATCACAACCCAATTCACGAAAGAACGCTGCTGTAGTGGACTTTCCCATGCCGATTGAGCCTGTTAATCCCAACCAGAAGCTCATGATAATAAAAGCTCTCGAAGCTCGGCAGTGACCTGTGGGCGGATACCAAACCAACGCTCGAAACCTGGCACGGCTTGATGCAACAACATGCCAAACCCATCTACTGTCCGACACCCTCTGTCCTCTGCCGCTTTCAATAGTCCCGTTCTTAAGGGTGTATACACAATATCTGTTACAACCGCGTCACGTGATAGAGGTGTCAGGTCTATGTCCAGCTCTGGATTTCCAACCATCCCAAGCGATGTTGTGTTTACGACCGTAGCCGCATGTTGCAAGGCACTAGGTATCTCTTCCCAATCTTTAACGCGCACACTCGGGCCAAACTCTTGGGCAAGATCTTCTGCCCGGCTGCGGGTGCGATTGAGCAAAATGATATCCTCACTTCCCTCCTCTAAAACGGCTGCTAGAATTCCCCGTGCTGCACCCCCTGCCCCAAGCACAACGGTTGTGCCCTGTTTCGCTGACCATGTAGGGATGTGCTCTTTAATATTGTTCACAAATCCCACCCCGTCTGTATTATCCGCACTATAACCGCCATCTTGATCAAAAATGAGCGTATTGGCTGCACCAACCTTTCTCGCGCGCGCTGTGGCGTTGCTCGCAAATTTCAGTGCAGCCTCTTTATGTGGTATGGTGACATTTGCCCCCACAAAACCCATTTTTGGCAAGGTCTGAACAACTTCGTGAAAGTTCTCTGGACTAACATCTATAGGGATATAAAACCCTGCTATCTCATATGATTTAAGCCAGTGGCCATGCAACATGGGCGATTTGCTATGTGCGACGGGTGAGCCGATAACAGCAACAAGCGGAATTTTATGCGCCATGATCCATACCTTTATATCCTTCAAAAAAGGTTTTTACCTCCAACACTGGTAAGCCAAGAATAGAAAAGTAATCCCCTGAAATCTTTTCAAAAAGCTGCAAGCCCTCTTTTTCGATCATATAACCGCCTACTGTATGCTGAATTTCACTCCAATTTGTTTTTACATACTCTTCTATGTCTGCGCGAGAGAATACTCGCATTGTTAAAGTGGCTTGCCCTATATGTCGCCATTTAGGCGATCCACCGTGATACACGACAGCCGCGGACAAAAGAGTGTGTGTTTGGCCCGAGAATATGGCAAGCTGATTTACAAGGTCCTGAGGCGACTTTGGCTTAGAATACAACGCGCCTTTATGTGTTAAAACCTGATCTGCACCCAATACAAGGTCGTTAGGATAAAGAGAGCTCACTTTACGCGCTTTCATCTCTGCAAGAGTGTCAGCGATATCGCGCGGTGCTGCGCCATCGTCTAGCATCGCATGTTTAACCGCCTCTTCATCTATTGCCGCTTTTATTGTGATGTGTGGAATCGCGGAATTATGCAAAAGCTGCGATCTTATTTCGGAACCAGACGCCAATTTAATCTGTGTCGACATGCTTGCTTCCTTTTAGGGTGCTTGAATTGTTCTGTGGATAATATGTCTAAAATTACCGATACTATTACAAAGCGTTTTTTATCAAGCATCCATCCCTCAAAACTCCAACGATTATCCTCTCTGGATAAGGATAATTTACAAAATGTGCACGATGTGAATAACTTGTCTCTATTGTAATTTACTCCCTGTTTATTTTCATATCTCATTGTTTTTAAAAGGTAATATTTCTTTAAACATATTAATCCAAATGGTTCTGCTGTGGATAGCTTTGTGATTAAAATTTAATCCACAGAATTTTAGAACCCTACATCTTAATCATCTTCATATATATATATTTTTATATTATGAGTGAATAAACGATACGTGTTAATTATATGGCTGATTATCTCTCTAACCTTTATCCTTGGATTAAATCCATTCATATCATGGCGGTCATGTCATGGATGGCTGGGCTGTTCTATTTACCACGTGTCATGGTTTACCATGTAGAGCGCACAACGACTGGCGATATTTTGGATCAGACATTCCAAGTTATGGAATTTAAACTCCTTAAAGTTATTATGAACCCCGCGATGATAGTGACGTGGGTTTTTGGAGTCCTTCTGGCAGTCACGCCTGGGATCGTGGATTGGTCAGAAACATGGCCCTGGGTTAAAGCGCTTTCTGTCATCGCTATGACCTGGTTTCACATCTGGTTGGCAAGACGGCGACGAATTTTTGAGCAAGGTGAAAATACCCTAAGCGGCAAACAATATAGGCTTATGAACGAAGTGCCAACTGTCCTCATGGTTTTTATCGTTTTTGCAGTCGTCGTGAAATTTTAATTTATTGACTCGTGTAACGAGTTAACTTAGCAGACTACTGTCTGTCCTGACGAACTTATCACCTTTTTAACACAGCACACCTTGTGACAAGGGATTCCTATGGAACGTTTAAAACTTTCTGATCTTAAAATTAAAAGCCCGAAAGACCTTCTGGCCATGGCTGATGATCTTGAGATCGAAAATGCATCTACCCTTCGTAAGGGAGAGATTATGTTTCAAATCTTGCGCGAGCGTGCGGATGAAGGATGGGAAATTTCGGGGGATGGTGTCATCGAAGTTCTCCAAGATGGTTTTGGTTTTTTAAGATCACCAGAAGCAAACTATCTCCCAGGGCCAGATGATATATATGTTTCACCAGAGATGATCCGTCGTTTTTCTCTGCGCACAGGTGATACAGTAGAGGGCGTGATGAGAGCGCCAGAAGAATCTGAGCGTTACTTTGCCCTTATAAATGTTGAAAAGATTAATTTTGAAGAGCCAGAAAAAGCTCGTCATAAGATAGCCTTCGATAACTTGACTCCTTTGTATCCTGATGAGCGGATGACAATGGAAATAGACGATCCAACGATAAAGGATCGCTCGGCACGGATTATTGATCTTGTCTCACCAATTGGTAAGGGCCAGCGGTCTTTGATCGTGGCTCCGCCAAGGACGGGTAAAACTGTACTGTTGCAAAATATCGCCTCCAGCATCGAGAAAAATCACCCTGAGTGTTATCTCATCGTTTTGCTTATCGATGAAAGACCAGAAGAGGTGACAGACATGCAGCGCTCGGTAAAGGGTGAGGTGATCTCTTCGACCTTTGATGAGCCAGCGACCCGTCACGTTGCGGTGTCTGAAATGGTGATAGAAAAAGCGAAGCGTTTGGTTGAGCACAAACGGGATGTTGTTATTTTGCTCGACTCGATCACAAGATTAGGTCGTGCCTTCAATACAGTAATCCCATCCTCTGGTAAGGTTCTTACTGGGGGTGTCGATGCAAACGCCCTCCAAAGACCAAAGCGCTTTTTTGGCGCAGCGCGAAATATCGAAGAAGGCGGATCTCTTACGATTATTTCAACAGCTCTCATCGATACGGGAAGCCGTATGGATGAAGTCATTTTTGAGGAATTTAAAGGTACGGGAAATTCCGAGATTATTCTTGACCGTAAGGTGGCTGATAAGAGGGTCTTCCCAGCGATCGATATTCTTAAATCAGGCACCCGCAAGGAAGATCTCTTGGTGGATAAGGTTGATCTGCAAAAAACATTTGTCCTACGTCGGATTCTCAATCCGATGGGCACCACAGATGCCATCGAATTCCTTATTTCAAAGCTGAAACAAACCAAGACGAATTCAGAGTTCTTTGACTCTATGAACACGTAAAATTACTATGGCGGAGTAGGGGTAAAATGGATACGATTTTCGCCCTTGCGTCTTCTCCAGGAAAATCTGGTGTCGCCGTTGTCCGTGTGTCAGGCCCTAAGGCACCAGATTTAGGTCGTCAGCTGATTGGTGACTCACTACGTCCTAGATATGCCCACTATGGAATTATTTGTGACGATGATGGACAACATATTGATGATGCGCTGATACTTTTTTTCGAAGGTCCCAAGAGTTTTACAGGCGAAGATGTCTTAGAGCTGCAAATCCATGGATCTATAGCCGTGGTATCAGCGGTATTAGCTTTTCTTGGTGCTAAAAAAGGACTTCGTCATGCAGAACCCGGTGAGTTTACACGACGGGCATTAGAAAATAATAAGCTTGATTTAAGTCAGGTCGAGGCTCTTTCTGATTTGGTGGAAGCGGAGACAGAAGGTCAAAGGCTTCAGGCACAGCGTGTTTTAAAGGGCGGACTGCGCGATAGGTGTGAGGGCTGGCGAACGCAGCTTATTCGGGCGGTGTCATTGCTCGAAGTATCCATTGACTTTGCGGATGAGGACGTTCCAGAGGACGTCACGCCAGAGGTTATCGAGATTTTAGCCGTTGTATCATCATCGTTTGATCAAGAGCTCTCTAAGTCGGCTGGCGCGGAGCGAGTGAGAACGGGTTATGATGTGGCTATATTAGGAGCCCCCAACGTGGGTAAGTCGAGCCTTTTGAATTATCTGGTAGGTCGAGATGCGGCGATCACTTCTAAAATTGCTGGAACAACGAGGGATATTATAGAAGTCCAAATGGATTTATCAGGACTCCCCGTGACGTTCGTAGATACCGCTGGAGTTCGTGAGACAAGCGATGAGATCGAAAGAGAAGGAATAAAAAGGGCGATCATGCGTGCAGAGGAGGCGGACATTGCGCTCTTTCTTTCATTGGAGGGCGACCTGCCTGATGGTCTGGATGATATGCCAAATAGTTATATTATTCTAACGAAAGGAGATATAACGGGGCGCGATGAGGCTATTTCGGTAAAAACAGGAGCGGGAATTGACAATCTGATTGATAAAGTGGTGACGGTATTGTCGGAAAAATTTCCCTCGAGCGGCGTCTTAATTCGGCAAAGGCATTTAGGTGCTGTTAGTCTGGCGCGAGATAGCGTAAATTGTGCATTGAATATGCTTCAGGATGAATCAGCTGTTTTTGAATTGGCGTCAGAGGAATTGCGGCGCGCCCTGCACCAACTAGAAATGCTTGTCGGTAGGGTGGATGTGGAGAACATACTGGATGAAATCTTTAGTAGCTTTTGCCTTGGTAAATAAGGATTGTTTCACGTGAAACATTTTGATGTGATAGTTATTGGTGGTGGCCACGCGGGCTGCGAAGCTGCTGCGGCGTCTGCGCGGTTGAGTGCGCGTACAGCTCTTCTCACCTTTAACAAGGACGACTTAGGCACAATGTCGTGTAACCCGGCTATCGGCGGGCTTGGTAAAGGCCATCTCGTGCGTGAAATTGATGCGCTTGATGGTATAATGGCAAAAGCCGCCGACTACGCAGGTATCCAATTTCGCCTACTTAATCGTAGAAAGGGACCAGCGGTGCAGGGGCCGCGTGCGCAATCCGATCGCTCAAGATACCGTCACGCTATTCAAAACCTTTTAAGCTCTTACAAAGATCTAGAGATTATCTTTGGAGAGGTGGTAGATTTCTTCGGCTCCGACGACGAGGTTTTGGGAGTCGTACTCTCCGATGGATCCGTAATACAATCCAAAAAAGTCATTTTAACCACGGGCACGTTTCTGAACGGCGTAATTCACATAGGTGATAAATCTGAATCAGGTGGGCGCATGGGCGCGCAGGCATCCAGTTTGCTGGCAAATAAAATTTATGGGTACGATCTCCCTATGGGCAGGCTTAAAACGGGGACGCCGCCGCGCTTGGATGGCCAGACAATCAACTGGGAGCAGTTGGAAGAACAGCCAGGCGATGACGAGCCAACGTTTTTTTCATCTTTAACCAAGGCGCTGAGCTGTGAGCAAGTATCCTGCGGCATAACCCATACGAACGCACGCACGCATGAGATTATTCGAGCCAATCTCTCTAGATCTGCCATGTATGGGGGGCATATAGAGGGCATCGGCCCCCGCTATTGTCCCTCTATAGAGGATAAGATCACAAGATTTGCTGATAAAAATGCGCATCAGATTTTTTTGGAGCCAGAGGGCCTAAATACGTCGGTTATCTATCCAAACGGTATTTCGACATCTTTACCGCAGGATGTTCAGGATGATTATGTTCGTTCAATATATGGGCTTGAGAATGCAAAAATAACGCAACCAGGTTATGCAATTGAATATGATTACGTTGATCCTCGCTGTCTTGATAGCGATCTGTCTGTGAGATCTGTCAAAAACCTTTATTTTGCGGGTCAAATTAACGGCACTACTGGTTATACGGAAACGGCCGCACAGGGTTTGGTGGCGGGCCTGAGTGCGGCATTGTCCTGCTCCGGCAAAGATCCCGTCGTGTTTTCTCGACGAAACAGCTACATTGGTGTTATGATCGACGATCTGGTGACACGTGGTGTCCAAGAGCCCTATAGAATGTTTACGTCACGCGCCGAATATCGTCTGTCATTGCGAGCGGATAACGCAGACCAGCGCCTGTCTCCAATTGGTAAGGAAATTGGGTGTATTTCAAATGAGCGTTGGGAAGCGTTTTCTAATAAAATGGACAAAATCGAAGTGCTTCGTAACGATTTACGCTCAAGCTCTTTTTCACCAAACGAGTTAAACGCGCAGGGGATTAATGTGGCGGCTGACGGGAATAGGCGATCGCTATACCAGGTGTTGTCGTTCCCCAAAGTCGGTTTTCTGGATCTTGTTGGGCTGGATAAAAGGCTGGAGCACGCAGAACCAGAGATTTATCGGCAGGTTGAGCGTGATGCCCTTTATGCGAATTATATTGAGCGGCAGGAAAAGGATGCCGAGAGACTTAAGAAAGACGAAGCAATCGCTATTCCAAAAGACTTTTCTTATGAAAAGATAGAGGGCCTTTCGGCAGAGCTTGCTGCTAAACTGAACTTGATTAAGCCCGAAAACATAGGACAGGCACAACGCATCGACGGAATGACTCCCGCTGCCATTCTTGTTATATTGGCCGGTCTTAAGGTAATTGAGCGTAATGCGCGGGCTGGAAATGCCTGAGCTTTTGCCTGGACTAGATGTTTCACGTGAAACAATTTCTGCGCTCGAAGAATACGCTGCCCTACTTGCAAAATGGTCATCAAAAATAAATTTGGTTTCTAAATCAGATCGCAAGCAACTATGGGATCGCCATATTATGGATTCTGCGCAAATAATCCAAAATATTGGCGACACGTTTGAAAATTGGGTTGATCTGGGCAGCGGGGGCGGCTTGCCAGGTTTGGTGGTCTCAATCTTATCTAGAGAACTGTGTCCCGCACGAAAGATGATCTTAATAGAAAGCGACCAAAGAAAAGCGGTTTTTTTGCGCACCGCTATCCGACACCTCAACCTAAGTGCAACGGTCGACTCACGGAGAATCGAAGAGCATCAAAACAACGAGTATGGCGTAGTTTCAGCGCGCGCTTTGGCACCCCTTGAAAAATTAATAAGCTATAGTGATCCCCTTGTCGCAAAAGATGGGTATTGTTTATTCATGAAGGGGAGAAGCTGGGAAAAAGAAGTGTCAAATGCACAAAAAGAATGGAAATTTCACCTTGAAGCCATTAAAAGTAAAACCTCTGAACAAGCGGTTATACTGAAGATAGGGGATATAAGTCGTGCATGACTCTTTTACCGAAAATGGGCCAAAGATCATTTCTATTGCTAACCAAAAAGGAGGCGTGGGAAAAACCACGACAGCAATTAATTTAGCAGCGGCTCTCGGGGAAGTGGGCAAACGGGTCCTAATAGTCGACCTTGATCCGCAGGGTAACTCGTCCACGGGTCTTGGCATATTACCTGATCAGCGGGAGTACACGACATTTGAATTACTGCTTGAGGGAACGCCGCTAGAAGACGTTATTATGCAAACCGACATTGAAAATATTTCAATCATAACCGCCACGACAGATTTAAGTTCAGCAGATATAGAGCTTTATTCAAACGAGAAGCGGGTGTTTATGTTGAAAAATGCGCTTGATCCAGAGAAATTACGCGCAAGAAACATTGACTTTATACTGATAGATTGCCCCCCGTCGCTGAACTTGCTGACAATAAATGCAATGGTTGCGTCTCATTCCGTATTGATACCGCTGCAAAGTGAGTTTTTTGCCCTTGAGGGGCTATCCCAGCTCATGCTGACAATTAGGGAAGTAAGGACAACAGCCAATGAAAATTTGCGAATAGAAGGGGTGGTCTTGACCATGTTTGACGCCCGGAACAATCTTTCTTTATTGGTAGAAGAAGATGCGCGAGAGAACCTTGGTGATCTTGTTTATAAATCGATCATTCCGCGAAACGTCCGTGTGAGCGAGGCTCCATCACACTCCTTGCCAGTTGTGTCCTATGATCCAACCTCAAAAGGAGCGCAGGCTTATCGTCAGCTTGCAGCCGAATTTTTGAAAAACAACACATCGTTAACAGCAGCATAAAGGGTAAAGTAGTGTCTTCTAAAAGAGCAAAGGGTTTGGGCCGCGGTCTTTCCGCATTAATGGCAGGTGTCGACACAGCTGCACAACCTAGGGAAGATAACGCGAGCCAAGGCCTTCCGATCGAGCTGGGCGAAAAATATGTACCCATCGAAAAAATATTTCCAAACCCCGAGCAACCGCGTCGTCGTTTTGCTGATGAAGATCTAGAGGATCTAGCGAATTCTATTAGGGCTAAGGGCGTCATACAGCCGCTTATTGTGCGCAAGCGCCCCAATGGCGAAGGCGAGTTTGAAATTGTTGCTGGCGAACGCCGCTGGCGTGCCTCTCAAATGGCGCAGCTGCATGAGCTGCCTGTTATCGAGCGCGAATTTACAGATACAGAAGTGCTGGAAGTTGCGATCATTGAAAACATACAGCGATCTGATCTTAACCCTGTGGAAGAGGCCTTTGGCTATCAGCAGCTCATGGATAAGTTTGGCCATACTCAAGAAAAGCTTGCCGAGGCGCTTGGTAAAAGCCGCAGTTATATAGCCAACCTCCTGCGGTTGCTTAATTTGCCAGATACAGTGCAGGATTATTTGAAGGAAGGAAAGTTGAGCATCGGGCACGCACGGGCGTTGATCACAACGGATAATGCGACCTCTATTGCCCGCCAAGTTGTAGAGGGTGGCCTTTCTGTTCGAGAGACCGAAAAGCTTGTTAAGCGCCTTGCGCAGGGGAGCGAAAACAGTGACGCGACCCCCAAACAACGAGCGCCTAGCGCTGCTGACAAGGATGCCGATACCAAGGCGCTCGAGGGCGATTTGTCTGCGGCAATTGGAATGTCAGTTAGCGTGAACCATGATTCTAAAAATGAAAAAGGAACGGTTGTGATCAGTTATTCCAGCCTGGATCAGCTGGATGATATCTGTCGGATTATTAATTCAAACAACTAAAGCGAGGGGCAATCGCTATTGCCCCTCCAGAATACTTAGGATTTGAGAGATTGTGTGATTTAAGACCATTCGGCCGCGCGCAGTCGTTTTCAGTCGCCCTTCGTCAATTATAGCAAGCTCCTGAATTTGTCCCGTTGCCAAAGCAGATACGTCAAGGTTTGGAAAAAACGTTTTAAGTCTCTTGAGGGAGATGCCCCTAGAAAGCCGTAGGCCCATGAGCAGAATCTCAGATGCTTGATCTGCGAGTGGGATTACAGAGCGGCTCACGTCATCCGAACCTTGAAGAACAGTCTCAAGCCAAGTGTTTGGTTGCAAAACTGTTTCAGTCGCAAAGCGCTGATTATTGTAACTAAGCCGACCATGCGCGCCTGGCCCAATTCCAGCATAGTCACCGCAATTCCAATAAACCAGATTGTGCCTACATTCAGAGGCCGGCGTGGCATGATTAGACACTTCATAAGAGCTTAGCCCACAAGCCTCGCACAATTCTTGGGTGATCTCGTATAGGTCGCATGCCAAGTCATCATCAGGCAGCCCCTTAAGCCGACCCGCCTTATAAAGATCGCCAAAGGCTGTCCCACTCTCAATTGTAAGTTGGTACAGAGACATATGGTCTAAACCCAAGCTAAGTGCTTGATTTAATTCATTTTTCCATTGGTCTAGCGTTTGATTCTGACGCGCATAAATGAGGTCAAAGCTTGTTTTGTCAAAGGTTTTTCGAGCAATTTCAAAGGCCTGCAAAGCTTCAGCCGCAGTATGAAGCCGGCCAAGGCGCTTTAGATCGGTATCGTTTAAGGATTGAATGCCCATGGAGAGCCTGTTGACGCCCGCAGCGCGAAAGCCTGAAAGCTTTTGAGATTCGACTGATGTAGGATTGGCCTCTAGGGTGATCTCGCATTTATCTGAAACAGCCCAGTGTGAGGCAATTTTTTTAATGATGTCACCGACAAGGCTCGGTGACATGAGACTCGGCGTGCCACCGCCGAAAAAGATGCTGTTGACTTCACGCGGCCCTATGAGGTCTGCAGTACGGTCTATTTCTCGCATATAGGCTGATTGCCAAAGCGCCTCATCAATAGCCTTAGACACATGACTGTTAAAGTCACAGTAGGGGCATTTGGCGGCGCAGAAGGGCCAGTGCACATAGACGCCAAAGCCCCCATTCTTCCAATCCTCAGTCTCCGAAATGGTCATAGAGCTTATCAAAGGCCTTTGCGCGGTGGCTAATTTTGTTTTTCTCCCAGCGATCCATTTCACCAAAAGTCACGTCAAACCCGTCTGGTTGAAAAATCGGGTCATAGCCATGTCCAAGCTCGCCGCGCATGGGCCAAACGATTTGACCTGGCATTTCGCCAGCAAACACCAGATCATGACCATCTGGCCAAGCGAGGACAAGGGTACAACAAAACTGTGCGCGTCTTGGGTAGGGCGCGGATTTCTTTTCTAGTAGTTCATGGGCTTTTGTCATCGCCACCACAAAGTCGCGACCTTGGTCTGTTTCTGCCCAATCCGCAGTGTAGACGCCTGGTGCTCCATTGAGGGCATCAATTGCAATGCCGCTGTCATCTGCGAGAGAGGGTAGGCCGCTCGCTCGTGCTGCCGCGTGGGCCTTGATGCGGGCATTACCGACAAAGCTCGTCTCGGTTTCTTCTGGCTCTGGCAAGCCAAGCTCTTTGGCGCTTGTAAGCGATAGGTTGTATCGCTTTAACAGATCTGCGCACTCTTCGAGCTTGCCTTGATTGTGTGTGGCAATGACAAGGGTCTGGCGGCGTATATCCCGCGTTACTGACATGCGGCTGTTTGTGCTGCGACCAGCTCTGCAACACCCTTGTTTGCTAATGCCATGAGCTCGCTCATTTGTGCGGACGAAAATGTAGAGCCTTCTGCGCTCATCTGTATTTCAATAAGATCGCCAGCGCCTGTCATCACAAAATTTCCATCAACGCCTGCATCGCTGTCTTCTGGATAATCCAGATCAAGCACGGGCTGACCTGCATAAATGCCACAGCTCACTGCAGCCACTGGTGATATAAGAGGATCAGAAATGACATCCCCGCTCTTGATGAGAGCATTGACTGCCAAACGAAGAGCGACCCAACCACCAGTAATTGAGGCGCACCGCGTGCCGCCATCCGCCTGAATCACGTCACAGTCGACGGTGATTTGTCTTTCGCCAAGTGCGACACGATCCACACCAGCGCGCAAGGCCCGGCCAATCAGCCGTTGAATCTCAACGGTGCGGCCGCCTTGTTTGCCCGAAGCTGCTTCACGACGCATGCGCGACCCAGTAGAGCGCGGCAACATCCCGTATTCTGCGGTAACCCAGCCAAGACCAGAGCCCTTGATAAAGGGCGGAACGCGTTCTTCGATACTGGCCGTGCATAAGACGTGCGTATCTCCGACACGGATCATACAGGACCCCTCGGCATGTTTTGTCACATTTGTCTCAATCGAGATAGCGCGCATCTCGTCTAAGGCTCTGCCAGATGGTCTCATGTTTGCTCCTTGCTTAAAATTTGTGCACACTTACATCTGCAACCCCAGAGGAAGCAAGGGTGATTGACCTTTTCTCATTATGGATTTTAATATCTCTCGTCTATGAGGCGTGCAGATGAGCGAAAACACTAAGATACTCGACGATATGAACAGCCGCACACGTGAAGTGTTTCAGCGGCTTGTAGAGGGCTATTTGGAAAGTGGAGAGCCTGTGGGGTCTCGTACATTGACGCGAAACCTAAGCGAGAAAGTCAGCCCCGCAACGGTGCGCAATGTCATGCAGGATCTCGAATTTTTGGGCCTCTTGGATAGCCCGCACATCAGCGCGGGGCGCATACCCACGGAGTTGGGTTTGCGTATGTTCGTAGATGGCCTCTTAGAAGTTAAAACGCTTGGCCTAGATGATAAGAGAAAGTTGCAAGAAACCCTCTCAGATACAGAGGCAGATGTGAGCGATGCTCTGGATAAGCTGGGCTCGGCGCTTTCTGGTATCACGCAGGGTGCGTCTCTCGTCCTGACGCCGAAACACGAAGAGCCCATCAAACACATTGAATTTGTTTCCCTCTCACCAGAGCGCGTTCTGGTTGTTTTGGTTTTTGCAGATGGTGAGGTAGAAAATAGATTATTTACGCCGCCCCTCGGCCTCACTCCGAGCACCCTAAGAGAGGCCGCAAATTTCTTGAACGCGATCATAGAAGGCAGGACGCTTTCCGAACTACATTCTGTTGTTCAAAACGAGATAGCAGCCCGAAGGCGCGAAATTGATCAATTGGCTCATACGCTCGTCGAATCAGGACTGGCCGTGTGGCACGAGCCTGGTGGTCTAAACGAGCGACTCATTGTGCGTGGACGCTCTCATCTTATCGGCTCCGATGTAGAGGAGGGCGATGTTGAGCGCATAAAATCCTTGTTTGATGACCTTGAACGCAAGCAAGACATCGCAAATTTCCTCGATTTAACTGAAAAAGGCGAGGGCGTACGCATTTTTATTGGCTCAGAGAATAAACTTTTTTCACTTTCGGGTTCATCTTTGGTGGTTTCTTCATATATGAACGCTGATCACAAGGTGATTGGTGCGATCGGTGTAATTGGTCCAAAGCGATTGAATTACGGACGCATAGTGCCGATTGTCGATTATACAGCGCAGTTGGTTGGAAAGATGATTTCCAAACGAACGTAAAGGACAACACATGGTAGACCAAAAAGAAGATGATTTTTTGGACAACATTGAGGATATTACCGCCCTGTCGGAACAAGATGAGGGTGAAGATCAAGAGGAGTTGATCGATTTCGAAAGCGCGTCAGCGGATTTTGAAGAAATAGATGCCATTCGTGCTGAGAGAGACGATTATCGCGACAAATTCATGCGTGCCCTTGCGGATGCTGAAAACTCGCGTAAACGAGCAGATCGTGATCGGCGTGAGGCTGAAAACTACGGTGGATCCAAGCTGTCTCGTGATCTCTTGCCCGTTTATGACAACCTCAGTCGCGCGATTGGCGCTGCAAGTGAGGAGATGGATGAAAGCGCCAAGGCCATTGTTGAAGGCGTTCAGCTCACTATGCGGGAGCTCGTCAACGTGTTTCGCAAACATGGGATTGAGCCCATAACCCCCGAGGTAGGTGATAAGTTCGATCCAAAATTGCATCAAGCCATGTTTGAGGCCCCCTTACCTGGAACCAAAGCGGGCGACATTATTCAGGTCTCGTCCGAAGGTTTTATGCTACACGATCGACTGTTGCGGCCCGCACAGGTCGGCGTGTCCTCTGCCCCAGCAGAATAAAAATTACGATTTACCAAGAAGCTCTTTAAGATCATACAACGTCTGAAGGGCTTCTCTAGGGCTCAACTCATCTGGATGAATCTGTTTCAAAGCCTCACGGATTTCAGAATCTTGCTGTGGCTTCGGCGCAGGCGTTCGGGAGAACTCAGCAAAAAGCGGAAGATCGTCGACCACTGTGCCTTGTTTTGACGTGCCCTCCCGTTCACCCTTTTCAAGTGCGCTCAAGACATCGCGGGCCCGACGGATCACTATATCTGGAAGCCCCGCCAATTGGGCAACTTGTACCCCGTATGAGCGATCAGCGGCACCTTTCTTGACTTCGTGCAAAAAGATGACGTTGCCCTCCCACTCTTTGACGGCCACGGTCGCATTTTCGACCCTATCAAGGCGATTAGAGAGGTTTGTCAGCTCATGGTAATGAGTTGCAAAGAGTGCGCGGGATTGATTGATATCATGCAGATGCTCAAGCGTCGCCCAAGCAATTGATAGACCATCATAGGTGGCTGTTCCCCGTCCAATCTCGTCCAAAATCACCAAAGCGCGATCATCGGATTGATTGAGGATCGCGGCTGTTTCGATCATCTCAACCATAAATGTAGAACGCCCCCGCGCCAGATCGTCGGACGCCCCAACACGACTAAACACCTGCGTGACAAGTCCAATATGCGCGTGATCTGCTGGAACGAAGCAACCCATCTGCGCAAGGATTGCAATCAAGGCATTTTGCCGTAAAAACGTGGACTTACCCGCCATATTAGGGCCTGTCAAAAGCCAAATACCGCCATTTTCAAGGTCGCAATCATTGGCAATAAAGGGATCGCCATCCCGCGTGAGCGCATGTTCAACAACGGGGTGCCTCCCCGCTATGATGGAAAATGATCTGCTTTCGTCTACGCTGGGCCGTTTCCAGTTTTTATGACGCGCCAGCTCTGAAAACGAAAGCGACAGATCAAACTCTGCAAGTGCGCTAGACGTCTCGCTTAAACTCTCTACATGTGCCACGACAGCTTCACAAAGGTGCTCGAATATTTTCTTTTCGATTTCCAAAGCGACCGAGGAAGCGTTGAGGATTTTTGTTTCCAGCTCAGAGAGTTCTACTGTGGTAAATCGGACTTGGTTCGCTGTTGTTTGTCGGTGAATGAATGTCTCGCTCAAGGGGGGAGCAAGCATTTTTTCCGAGTGCGTCGCTGGCGTTTCAACGAAATATCCCAACACGTTGTTGTGTTTGATTTTAAGGGATTGCACGCTGGTTAGAGACGCATATTGCGCCTGAAGCCCCGCAATAACGCTGCGTCCTTCATCCCGTAATATCCGCAGCTCATCTAACTCTGCGTCAAACCCCTTTGCGATAAAGCCACCATCTCTTGTCAACAGAGGAGGGTCTTCGACAAGGGCCGAGTTCAAATGTTCGATTAATACGCTATGACCTGTGAGTTTTTTGTGCGCCAACGTAAGGCAGTTTTGAAGCTCTAGCTCGCTTGTGGTCTGCCAAATAGTTTGAGCTTCTGTAAGCGCTGTTACAATCGCGCGCAAATCTCTTGGGCCACCTCGATCAAGTGACAAGCGCGACAGCGCTCTCTCAAGATCAGGACACTTTTTTAAGGACTGTGACACAGTCTCACCCGTATCTGGATGAGCGAGCCAGTCATCAATGGCATCAAGTCGATCTTTGATCTCTTCTAACTCTAGCGAAGGCGAGGAGACCCTCTGTTCCAAAAGTCGCGCTCCGGCCGCTGTTTTGGTTCTGTCAATCACGGATAAAAGCGACCCCTGCTTTTGTCCTGCCATTGTGCGTGTCAGCTCCAAATTTCTCCGTGTAGCGGCATCAATCTGCATGATCCGTTCGGACAATTGCTGTTTGGGCGCCTTTAAAAGGGGCAGCCTCCCTTTTTGCGTAACTTCGAGATAATCTATAATGGCACCAAGGGCCGAGACCTCAGCACGATCAAACTGACCAAACGCGTCTAAAGCTTCTACATTAAATGTAGATTTGAGCCGATGAAGTCCCGATGTGCTGTCAAAAGAAGCGGCACTCAAAGCCGTGAGCGAACATGAGAAATCCTCCGCAATAGGCTCTAATTCATCTCTCTGACTGTCGGGCACAATAAGCTCACTTGGACCCAAGCGGGCAAGCTCCGCCCCCAAGCTGACTCGAGCCAGCTTTTGAACGTTTAACTCACCAGTGGAAATATCCACCCAAGCCAAGGCAGCCTTGTCGCGGATTTCTAAGAACGCAGCGAGAAAGTTATTCTTGCGCGCCTCTAAAAGGCTGTCTTCCGTTAGTGTTCCTGGGGTGACAAGGCGCACAACATCGCGCCTTACGACCGATTTACTGCCGCGCCTCTTCGCCTCAGCGGGGCTTTCCATTTGCTCACAAACGGCAACACGGAACCCTTTTTTTATGAGGGTCAAAAGATAGCCTTCTGCTGCATGATGGGGGACGCCACACATGGCAATATCCGCACCTTCATGCTTTCCGCGCTTAGTAAGGGCAATATCAAGGGCCTGAGACGCGGCAACCGCGTCATCAAAAAACAATTCATAAAAATCGCCCATCCGATAGAATAAGAGCGCATCTTTATAATTCTGCTTTAGCTCAAGATATTGGGCCATCATTGGCGTCATGGGCGGATCCTTTGACTTTGACGTTCTGTGTAAATGCGGTTTAACTAAATCGAAAGGTTTAAATCAAAATTTGACATATCTGCTGGAGGCCATTTCGTGACCATTTACAATTTAGGCTCAATTAATGCGGATCATTTTTATCGTTTGCCAAATCTTCCACAGCCTGGGGAGACTTTATTTTCTACTCATTATTTTCGAGGTCTCGGGGGAAAAGGAACCAATATGTCAGTGGCGGCGGCGAGGGCGGCGGCCCGAGTGATCCACATTGGCGCTGTTGGTCAGGATGGGGCATGGGCGGTTGAGACGCTGATGGAATATGGCGTTGACACGCGTTACATCGCACAAGGCTCGATAACGGGCCATGCAAATGTTTTCCTCGACCCGAGCGGCGAAAACGCGATCGTTTTGCACGCAGGGGCTAACCACGAGCTTACTGAAAATCAAATCGCGGAGGCGCTTTCATTATCGTCCACGGGTGACATTTTTCTTTTGCAAAACGAAATAAATATGCAAACTGAAGCGGCGAAATTGGCGTCATCCCTTGGGTTATATGTCGTTTATGCAGCAGCTCCCTTTGACGCGCAGTCGGTCAAGGGGGTTTGCCATATGTAAATTGCCTCATAATGAATGAAATTGAAGCACAACAATTGACGCAAGCGCTAGGACAAGAGCTGGGCGCATTGGGGCCAGAGCTAATTGTTGTCACACTTGGCAGTAAGGGCTCTAAAACAATTGAAAAGGCGACTGGAAAAATTACGCATATAGATCCCATTGCAGTAAAGGCGATTGATACAACAGGGGCCGGCGATACCTACACGGGGTACTTTGTTGCTGGATTAGATCGGGGGTTTTCTGTCCAACACTCAGCGCGGCTCGCAACACAGGCAGCCGCGCTTATGGTTACCAAAGAGGGTACTGCTGATGTTATTCCTGATTTGAAGGATATAGAGGATTATTTCGGACCCAACGCCTGATTATTTTGCAAAAGGAGCCGCAGGCCCCCAGAGCTCTTTTACGCGTCTATCTCTGCCGCAGGCCTCACGATATTTTTTATATGCTGATGCTTGCGTGCGTGGACCAAAGCGGGTGAGGATCAATTTACTCCCTTTATAATAATCCTGATGATAGTCTTCTGCCTTGTAAAAGTTCTTGAACGCCACGACAGGCGTGACAATCTTTTGCCCTAAAGCAATTGAGGCGTTTTTAACTTCTCGTTGTGCAATGGCTTTTTCTTGGTTGTTGGCAAAGTAAATGGCGCTAGAATATCCAAAACCACGGTCACAAAATTGACCCCCTTCATCTGTTGGATCAATGGATCTCAGAAACATATTTATAAGTGTCGCGCGTGAGATAACGCTTGGGTCAAAATCTATCTCAACGGCTTCTCTATGGCCAGTGCCGCCATTGGTGACCTGTTTATAGCTTGGCTTGGCAACATCGCCGCCAGAAAATCCTGAACTCACCTCCCGCACGCCTTTGACCCGCTCGAAGTCCGCTTCGACACACCAAAAACAACCACCAGCGACATAGAGCTTATCGGCTTGGGCGGTGGGAGAATATAGAATAAAGACAGATAAGAGCGCTGCAAGGAGGTTTAATGTCTTGAGATGAGCCATATTCAATCTTTCGCTTCTTCCGAGATTGTTATCTAGCACACTCATTGGGTTTCGTGATACGTCTCACTCAATTGTGATAGATCGTGTTTAAGTGAGAGCATCTTATGGGCTTGTTCAAGGGATTAGAGTGGCAAAGGCTATGCATATAGCAGTTTGGTCAGGCCCCCGAAACATTTCGACCGCTTTGATGTATTCTTTTGCATCTCGCAAAGATGTTTATGCGATTGATGAGCCCTTCTATGCCCATTATTTGGCGCAAACGGGCCTCTTGCATCCCATGCGAGACGACATTTTGGCGTCCCAATCACAAGACAGTGCAGCGATCATTGAGGAGATTTGTGCACAACGCACTGATGGGAGGCATATCTATCACAAACATATGACACATCACATGCTCCCAAGTATTCCGCTAGACTGGCTTTCTCGTGTCAAAAACGTATTCCTCATCCGGCACCCTTCGCAGGTGATCGCAAGCTTCGCAAAGAAACATCAAAATCCAAAGCTGTCTGATTTAGGTTATGAGCGACAAGTCGAATTGTTTGATCATATCCTTGCATCTGGAACCACGCCCATTGTGATCGATGGGCATGACTTACAGAGTGATCCTGAACCTGTGTTAAAACGGCTCTGTTCTGCACTAGAGCTCGCGTTTTCAAATGACATGCTCACTTGGGCCTCAGGTGGTAAGAGCTGTGATGGCATTTGGGCAAAACATTGGTATGGCTCTGTTCATGCGTCTACTGGGTTTCGCGCACCGAGCCAAGCAAGCGTTGCTCTGTCTCCCGAGCTGCAAGCGCTCGAGGCGCAGGCCATGCCCTTTTATTCTTACATGAATACCTATTGCCTTAAATAACCTATCCAACAGATATGCGCAGCATCTCATCGTTGAAAATACGATCCGCATATTTTTCGATATAGATCAGCAACCACGGGGTAAATCGCTCGGGCCAGCGCGTGACTTCGGCCCGCAGATCGTGATAGTCTATCCATCGATAGTCCATCACTTCGGACGGGTTGGGGCGAACGTTTGGCCTTTCATGGACGTGAATCACAAAGAGATCCACAACCTCATGTTCGATCAACCCATTTCCAACATCGGCTCGATATTCCACCGTATCACGGTAGACAGGTTGCGTTTGTTCTAGGCCGAGCTCATCCTCCATCCGGCGTATGGCGCATTCTTCGGCCGTTTCATCCCAGTTTGGATGTGTGCAGCAGGTATTGGCCCACAGCCCCGGCGTATGATATTTGCATAAGGCCCGTTTTTGGATCAGGATATCTTGGCCGCAGACCATAAAGACAGAGACCGCCTTATGACGTAGCCCCTTCACATGCGCCTCAAGTTTCTCAACAGGTTTTATTTCGCCATTGACCCAGGCCGGGATCATGATCGTCATATATGCTCCGCTGAAACGATACCCATTAAATGAGCAATATTCTTTAGGCCGATTTTGACATGGGCCAAGGGACGCGCCTTGACCAGCTTCTTGTTCATATAGGCTTCGAAGGTCAACCTTTGAACATCAATATCATGACAAAGTGAGACAAATCGCTCGCGTCTATCGTCGGAGCGATAATAGGCGTTTTGCATTGAGGCTAGGACTTTAAAGACCGTTTTATGCTCTTTCATAAACAGACTGCGCGCAAGCTTAAGGTCGCTCACCCGACCAGAGGCTAAGGTTGCGGCGGCAGCGGTTGCCGCAACACGACCCCCGACCATCGCGTAATAAATGCCTTCGCCAGAGCTTGGCGCAACCACACCAGCCGCATCACCCGCAAGGACGACATCCTTGCCATTGTCCCATCGATCGAGCGGTTTAAGTGGAATTGGAGCGCCTTCTTTGCGGATGGTTTTACAACCCTCTAATCCTGATGCTTTTCGAAGCTTAGCGGTTGCCTCCTTTAGATCGACTCCATCAACGCCCGTGCCCATGCCAACGCTGGCAGAATGACCATGGGGAAAGACCCAGCCATAGAAATCAGGAGAAATTTCACCATCATAAATCACATCACAGCGGCTTGGATCATACTTTCCATGTGCGTTTGGCGCCTCTATGATCTCATGATAGGCAATAACATAGGGTATTTTATCACCCCCAGGCACTTCGGCGCGCGCAACGTTTGAGCGTGCCCCATCCGCACCAATGATAAGCTTTGTGCTCAGTTCCTTGGTCTCGCGTGTGTCTTTGTCAACAAAGATAACTTTGGTCACACCACTGGAACGGTCAATAGACTTAAAGCTCCCTGTAAATCGATCTGCTCCCGCGTCTGCCGCGCGGATGCGCAGAAATTCGTCAAAGTGCTCTCGGTCCACCATCCCGACGTAACCGTTTTCAATAGGAATATCGACGCTGCGTTGGGTAGGTGAAACCATGCGCGCTGTATTGATTTTTGCCACAAGCTGCGCCTCTGGAATGGCGAAATCATCAACAAGACGGGGCGGAATTGCGCCGCCGCAGGGTTTGATCCGACCAGCACGGTCTATAAGCGCCACCTTTCGGCCGCTTCTGGCAAGGTCCTCTGCTGCTGTTGCGCCCGAGGGACCACCACCGATGACAACCACATCATACATTATTCACTCTCCCGGAATAAGGCCAGCTGACAGTGGCCGGGTTGAAATTATACGTAAAGCAAGCAGGGCAGAGGCGAGGAAAATACCAGCCTCAATAAGAAAAACAGTGCCAAACGCAGTAATATCTGAAGCGGATAAAGCGCGCATAAGATCAACAAGGGCAGCACCGCACAGCCCGCCAAATCCTGCGGCTAAAGCCTGAGCTGCACCCCAAATGCCGACCCGCGTGCCCTCGCGGTCTTTGCGTCCTTCTCCTGCAAGGGACATCATTGAACCGATAGCGCCGACAGCGAACATCCCGTTAAAAAATCCAAGACCAACAACCGCGAATGTCAGATGTTGTGCCTGTCCGTCGATCCCCAGAAACGCAATAATCACAAGGCTGAGCGCAGATCCAAGGCAACCCGCAGTCACCCAAGATTTAAGGTGCCCGATGCTCAGACCCGTACAGAGCACCCCAACGGCCACCATGCCAAAGAATACGCCGCCATTTTGTGCGCCAGAGAGCGAAGTTGATTGGCCAGGGGAAAACCCAAAGACCAGACCTGCATAGGGCTCAAGAATAAGCTCTTGCATGAAATAGGCGGTCATTGACAGAAAGACGAAGATCGAAAAATGCCGCGCCTTGGGTTCGGACCAGATCTCAGCAATGCCTTCGGCAAAGGACATGTCTTCGCTTTTCTGCGCGCGATTATCGCTGTTTCTTTCTATGCCCCAAATGGCTAGGCTTGTTGCTGCGACTGCGAGTGCGCCAACAGAGCTGACGATTTTTATCATGAGCTTGTGAGAGTAGGGGTCAAGTAAGGCCCCAACAATGCCAGCCGTGATGGCAATACCCGCAATCATCATCAGCCATGTTATCGTCGCGGCTGCGGCGCGTCGGCGGGGTGCTGTTTGCGTTGCGAGGAGCGCCAAGAGCGATGTGCCGCTCGCCCCGACGCCTAGGCCGATGATCGCATAAGCGAGAACTGAAATGATCATGCCGAGCGAGAAATAGGTATCAAAAATGGGAATAGCCATGGCGGCCATAGAGGCGCCAAGCGCCAAGATCATCATACCAAAAATAACCCAAGGTGTCCGTCGACCACCTCGGTCAGAGCGAAAGCCCCAGTTTGGTCGCGTGATTTGAATGCCGTAGTGTAAGGCCACCAAAAAACCTGGCAAAACGGCGGGCAGGGCAAGCTCGACAATCATTAATCTATTCAAAGTAGAGGTTGTCAGAACCACAATTGAGCCCAGTGCCATTTGAATGACGCCCAAACGCACGATGGATACCCAACTGAGAGTCATAAGGCCACCTCCATCCCTCTGAGAGCAAAGGCGCAAACCATCATGCCACTGACATACATTAAAACGCCCGTTGCATTATACCAAGGAGCTTTCCCTTTCGGATCGCGCATCATGATGCTCATCGCCCAGACTTGACCGAGCAGCAGAAGCGAGATTGCGATACCGTATATGGAGGGTCCAATCCAAAGGTAAAGGCCGAAGATCACGATAAATTGCGGCAATGCCATTGTCACGCATGCCACCATCGCTGCCGTTTGCGGACCAAGCACGACGGGAAGCGATTTAACACCTGTTTCTCGATCGCCCTTTAGCGCTTTAAAATCATTAAGCGTCATGATGCCATGTGCGCCAAGCGCATAAAGGGCAGCTATGATAATAATTTTAGGATCGGGAAGAGCTGCGGAGATAACAGCTGCACCCGTAAACCAAGGAAGCCCTTCGTAACAGAGCGCAACCAGACCAGGTCCCCAAATTCCAGATTTCTTCATGCGGAGGGGTTCTGCTGAATAGGCCCAAGCTGCGGCAACACCCAAAACCGTAGCAACAAACCCCCATGTGCCCAAAAAGGAGCCGACATAGAGAGAAAGCGCTGTCATCGCCAAGGCCACGTAGAGCCCTGATTTTCCCGGCATGCGACCAGAGGGAATGGGCCGTTCTGGCTGATTGATGGCGTCCACGTGTCGGTCACACCAATCATTGGCGGCCTGACTCATGCCACAGACAATGGGGCCAGCTAGAATAATTCCCAAAAGGACCAGCCAAAACTGAGCATCAAACCCAACCCCAGCGGACACGGCCCCGCAGGCATAGGCCCACATTGGAGGGAACCACGTAATTGGTTTGATCAATTCTAGTGCTGCAC